>JAHJYN010000235.1 GCA_018826885.1 Alphaproteobacteria bacterium
TGATCGATCTGGAGGAGGGCGTCGAGATCGTGGCCCTGTTCGCCCACCAGCCGGGGGCGAAGCTGATGGTCGCCTCGAAAGCCGGCTATGGCTTTATCGCGCCGGAAGACGAGCTGCTGGCCCAGAAGCGCGGCGGCAAACAGGTGCTGAACGGCGAGATGGCAGTTTGCCTGCGCGTGACCGGCGACCACGTCGCGGTGATCGGCGACAACATCAAGACGCTGGTCTTCCCGGTATCGGAGCTGCCCGAAATGACGCGCGGCAAGGGCGTGAAATTTCAGTCCTACCGTCAGGGCGGCATGGCCGATGCCACGGTCTTTGCCGAGGAGACCGGGCCGGAATGGGTTGATGGCGGCGGGCGTCGCCGCAACTGGCCCGACTGGCGCGACTGGATCGGCAAACGCGCCGCGGTCGGACGACAGGGCCCCCGGGGCCTGCGCAAGTTCCGCTAGGGCGGCTCGGACCGCACCCGAAATAAACTCGATTTCACTTGGGTGCGGGGGCCGGTTCGCGCGATAAGGGCGCTCGCAATCAAAGGAACCGCCCCATGATCACCTGGATCGTCATCGGCGTTATCGTCGTCCTCATCCTGTTCGTCGTCGTCGGCGGCTACAACAAGCTGGTGGCGCTGGATCAGCGCGCGGACCAGTCGTTCGCCGACATCGATGTGCAGCTGAAGCAGCGTCAGGACCTGATCCCCAGTCTGGTTGAGACGGTGAAGGGCTATGCGACGCACGAGCGTGCCACGCTGGACGCCGTGACCCAGGCACGGGCCGCCGCCGCCGGGGCCAATTCAGTCAATGACAAGGTCGAGGCCGAGAACATGCTGACCGCCACACTGGGCCGTCTGTTCGCCGTGTCCGAGGCCTATCCGGACCTCAAGGCCAACACCAATTTCCAGCAGCTGCAGACCGAGCTGTCGGACATCGAGAACAAGCTGGCTGCTGCCCGCCGCTTCTTCAACAATGCGGTGTCCGAGTTCAACGCCGTCCGCCGTCAGTTCCCGACCGTGCTGTTCGCCGGGCTCGTGGGCTTCGGGTCGGACAAGCCGTTCTTTGACGTTGGCGAGGGTGAGCGCGCGGCCATGACCGCCGCCCCGCCGTCGGTGCAGTTCTAGGATCCATGCAGGCCGTCGGGCTCCAGACCCATATCTGGGCGAACAACACCCGCTCGATCGTGTTGCTGGCCATGTTCCCAGTGCTGTTGGTGCTGGTGCTGTACGGCCTGCAACTGGTGCTGATGGGGTTCGGGATCATCCCCGGCAGCGGTGGCACCCTGGGCGACGACATGACGCTGGCCGGGCGCATGCTGGGCTGGACGGTGCCGGCCGCCGCCGTGATGGCCGCGATCTGGTTCGCCATCGCCTATTTCGGCAGTCAGGCGATGATCGATGCCATGACCGGGGCCCGCAAGGTCGAGCGCCGCGACAATCCCGAGCTCTATAATCTGCTCGAGAATCTGGCGATTTCGCGCGGCATGCAGACGCCGACCCTGCGGATCATCGAGACGGATCAGCTGAACGCCTATGCCTCGGGCCTGCATGAGGGGCGCTACAGCGTCACCGTCACGCGGGGGCTGATCAACACCCTGACCCGCGATGAGGTTGAGGCCGTCCTGGCGCATGAGCTGACCCATGTGATCAACAAGGATGTGCGGACGATGGTGATCGCCTCCATCTTTGCTGGCATCTTGAGCGTCATGGCCGAGCTGGTGTTCCGCGGCCTGTTCTTCTCGCGGGGCAGCCGGGACAACAAGAATGCGGGGCCGCTGATCCTGATCGGGATCGCCATCGCCGCGATCGGCTTTGCCCTGGCCTTTGTCATCCGGATGATGCTGTCGCGCACGCGCGAGTTCGTGGCCGATGCAGGCGCGGTCGAGCTGACCAAGAACCCGGATGCGATGATCTCGGCGCTGCGCAAGATCGAGGGCCGTTCGACGCTCAAGGCGCCGGACGAGGTGCAGGGCATGTTCCTGGACAACCAGCCCGACAAGGCCGGGATCATGGGCCTGTTCGCCACCCATCCGCCGATCCCGAAACGGATCGAGGCGTTGGTCAAGTTCGGGGGTGGGCGCGATTCCGGGCCGTGGTCGCAGCAGACCTATGCCCCCTCCACCTCGGTGCCCAGCGCCGGCTAGAGCCTGATCGGTTGAGGTGGAATCGCTTCGCGATTCCGCCGATGCCGTGAATCAGGCTCTCGAATAACTAGGGCAGGTCGCGCCAGCCCTCGCGGGTCAGGGCCTGTAGCGGGCGCAGGCGGGCCTTGTAGTCCATCTTGGCCGACCCCTGGATCCAGTAGCCCAGATAGACGAACGGCAGGGCCTGTTCGCGCGCCTGCATCAGATGGTCCAGAATGGCGAACTGGCCGAGGCTGCGGCGCGCCAGCAGCGGATCGAAGAAGCTGTAGACCATCGACAGCCCGTCCGAGAGCATGTCGGTCAGCACCACCCCGACCAGATCGCCCGGACCGGCGCCGTCGGCGGGCAGGCGGTATTCGATCAGATGGGTACGCACGGCCGTGTCCTCGACCATGGCGACATAGTCCTCCCAGCCCATGTCGCTCATGCCGCCGCCGGCGTGGCGGGCCAGCAGGTAGCGGCGCAACAGATCGAACTGTTCCATGGTGGCTTCGGCCTCGACCTGGTCGCGGGTCAGATCGGCATTGCGCTGGAGGATCCGCTTCTGCGAGCGCGACGCCGAGAACCCACACACCGGGACCCGAACCGAGACGCAGGCGTCACAGCCTTCGCAGGCCGGGCGATAGGCGATGTTCTGGCTGCGTCGGAACCCGGCCTGGGTCAGCTCATCATTGACCCAGGCGCCGTCGCTGAAGGGCAAGTTGGCGAAGACCTTGCGTTCGATGCGACCCGGCAGATAGGGGCAGGGCGCCATGGCCGTGAGATAGAAGCGCAGCTGGCGCTGGGGCACATGCTGGGTCATGACCGCGCTCCGCATTCCCGGTCGCGGGGATGGCCTGCGATGTCATTCAGACGTGCACCGTGCATGGCGCGATGGGAAACCAGTCCGGGCCCCGGCGCAAGGCCCTTCGCCATCGAGGCGCGAAGGGCGGGGGCCGCTGTCACAGGCTGGTATCGCTGGGCAGGACCGGCGCCTCGCGCAGGAGGATGATCGAGATCCGCCGGTTGCCCGCGAGGCTTGGATCGTCGGGATAAAGCGGGTCCGAGCCTGCCTTGCCATTCACGGAATAGATGCGGTCGACATCGACCCCGGCCCCTTCGAGAATCAGGCGGGCGGCATCGGCGCGTCTGGCCGACAGGCTCCAGTCCGCCGGCGCGCTGGCGCGATTCGATCCGGCGACCGAACTGGTGTGGCCGGTGATCGAGATACGGTTGGGCAGGGCGGTAATGATCCGCGCCACGGCCCGCAACAGGATCTGGGCGCGGGCGTTGGGGCGGGCCGAGTCTTCCTCGAACATCGACCGGCCTTCCTGATCGACGATCTGGATGCGCAGGCCCTCGGGCGTCTGGTCGATGATCAGTTGTTTCGACAGTTCGGCCAGCTCGGGCATGGACTGCATCGCCTGACGCAGCGATTCCGCAGCGCTGGCAAAGTCGGAGGCCTCGCGGCGGGCGATCTCCTCGCGCAGCTGGTCCTCGCTGGCGGCGGCCAGATTGCTGTTCTGGCCGGCCTGATCCGGGGCCTCGGGGGCTTCGGGGGCCATCTGGGTGATGACCGACATCGAGCCCGAGCTCTTGGAGCCGTCGTCGCCGAGGGACGTCCCGCCCAGAATGCCGCCCGATCCCGAGGTGGTCGTCGAGATGCTGGCCGGGGCGAAATATTCGGCGATGCCGCGCTTCTGCTCCGGGTCAGTCGTGTTGATCAGCCACATCAGGAGGAAGAAGGCCATCATGGCCGTCACGAAGTCGGCATAGGCGACCTTCCACGCGCCGCCGTGGTGGCCGTGTCCCACAACCTTCTTGACCTTCTTGATGAGGACCGGACGATCACTCAGGGACATGGGCACCTCGCTGGAGTGTGACCATGTTTCGAGGATCAAGGTTAAGGCGACGTTTCCCGTGTTGCCCGGCTTGTGTGCGCAAGCCCGGACGCTAAGGTCCCGAGGTGACCGACCTCTCCCTTTCCGACTCCGACGGCCTCGATGGCCGTGCCTATCGCCGCGCCATGGGGGCCTTTGCCACCGGTGTCTGTGTCGTGACCGTCGAGGGGCCTTCGGGCGCAGTCGGCATGACCGTCAATTCGGTGACCTCGGTCTCGCTGGAGCCGCGGCTGTTGCTGTGGTGTCTGGACGACAGCGCCGAGCGTGCCGGGGCCTTTCTGCAAGGGGCGCCCTTTTCGGTCCATGTGCTGGAGGCAGACGAGGCGGGGTGGGCGGACCGCTTCAGTCGCGGTGACTGTCGCCTGTCGGACGCCGAAACGGCCCGCGCCGGGACGGGGGCACCGATCCTGAAGGGCGGCCTGGCGCGGTTCGACTGCGTGCTGCACGAACAGATTCCCATGGGGGACCACCAGATCCTCGTCGGGCGTGTGGCGCATTTTGAAGCCCGGGAGGGTGCGGGCCTGACCTTCTTCCGGGGTCGCTACGGACGTATCCAGGAGGGCGTGGAATGAAGATCGCATTTTCCGGGCTGGGCGTGATGGGCGCGCCCATGGCGGGACATCTGGTCGCGGCCGGACATGACGTCACCGGCCACAATCGCAGCGCGGCCAAGGCCGAGGCGTGGGCGAAGAAGACCGGCGGGACGGCGGCGGGCACGGCCGTGGAGGCTGCGCGGGGCGTCGATCTGTTCATCCTGTGTGTCGGCAATGACGACGATGTCCGCGAGGTCGTGGGCGCGGCCCTGCCCGAGCTGGCGTCGGGCGCCGTGATCGTCGATCACACCACCACCTCGGCAAAGGTGGCGCGCGAGATGGCGGCGCTGGCCGCCGAGCGGGGCGTGGCCTTTCTCGATGCACCGGTGTCGGGCGGTCAGGCGGGGGCCGAGGCCGGCAAGCTCAGCATCATGATCGGCGGCGACGCAGAGGCCCTGGCCCGCGTCGAACCCGTGCTGACCGTCTATGCCAAGGCCATCAAGCACATGGGCCCGGCGGGCAGCGGTCAGCTGACCAAGATGGCGAACCAGATCGCCATCGCCGGTGTGGTCCAGGGGCTGGCCGAGGCGGTGCATTTCGCCCAGAGCGCCGGTCTCGACACCGATGCCGTCTATGAGGCCATTTCGCAGGGCGCGGCCCAGAGCTGGCAGATGGACAACCGCTGGAAGACCGCGGCGGCGGGCCAGTTCGACTTTGGCTTTGCCGTCGACTGGATGCGCAAGGATCTGGGGCTGGTGCTGGAGGAGGCCCGCGCCAACGGCAGCCATCTGGCCGTTACCGCCCTGGTCGACCAGTTCTATTCCGAGGTGCAGGCGATGGGCGGCACCCGCTGGGATACCTCAAGCCTTGCGGCCCGACTGCAGGCGCGCAAGCGCACCTAGCCGAGGAATTTCACCTCACCCGAATGCATCTGTTTGACGGCGGCAACGACCTTGAGGGTGCCCGCCTCCAGTGCATCGGCCAGCGAGGCATCGGCCACGCGCAGCTTGTCGGCGACCCGCTGGGCGTTCAGCTCGACAGCGCGGACGGCCATGTCGGTCGCGTCTGACCGGCGGGCTTCCAGCACGGCGGGAATGATCGGCACGATCATCTCTTCCAGTGAGGGGTCCAGCGGCATGACCCCGTCGACGATGGCCTCGGCCGCCGCCACGGCGCCGCAGCCGGTGTGCCCCATGACCACCACCAACGGGCAGTTCAGGTGTTTGACCGCATAGATGATCGAGGCGAGGCCCCGGCGGTCCACCGTATTGCCTGCGACCCGAATGGAAAACAGTCTGCCAAAACCCTGATTGAACAGGATTGTCGGCGGCGTCCGACTGTCGGCGCATCCGACGATGGTGGCGATCGGGTTCTGGCCGCCCTGCAGCGGCTCCAGATCGTCGACCTTGACGTAGCCGAGGTTGTTTTCGCCGCGCAGGAAGGCGTCATTGCCGGCCTTCAGCTCGGCCAGGGCCTGATCGGGCGTCGGTCCTGCAGGGGCGGGGGCTGCGGGCGGCGGGGAGGCCTCGGCGGCGGGCGCAGGCGTTTCAGCCTCAAGCACATTCACTCGAGGGCGCGCAGATTTCTTGCCCAAGCCAAACAGTCCCATCATGCCCCCGGGTCGATCTGATCAAGCTGGTTAACAGCGTTCGGCGTAAATCCGGTGACAGGGCGCGCCTGTCAAGCCGTCAGCGGTTCAGCCATTCGGCAACGCGCGGCGCGAAATAGGTCAGTACCCCCGCACAGCCCGCGCGTTTGAAGGCGCCGAGGCTCTCGAGGATGGCGCGTTCCTCGTCCAGCCAGCCAGCGTCGATGGCGCCCTGCATCATGGCGTATTCGCCGGACACCTGATAAGCGAATATTGGCACTGAGAAAGTGTCGCGAACCCGCTGGATTATATCAAGATATAGCGTGCCGGGCTTGACCATGACGGCGTCGGCGCCCTCGGCCAGGTCCATGGCGACCTCGCGCAGGGCCTCGTCGGAATTGGCATGGTCCATCTGATAGGTGCGCTTGTCGCCGATGAGGGCGCGGGCCGATCCGACCGCATCGCGGTACGGCCCGTAGAAGGCCGAAGCGTATTTCGCCGCGTAGGACAGGATCATAACATCCTGATATCCATTGGCCTCAAGCGCCTCGCGGATGGCCTGGACCCGACCGTCCATCATGTCGGAGGGCGCGACGACATCGGCCCCGGCATGGGCGTGGATGAAGGCCTGTTCCGCAAGCCGTTCCAGCGAGCCGTCATTGACGATCCGCCCGTCCTCGACCACGCCGTCGTGGCCGTGGTCGGTGTAGCAGTCGAGTGCCACATCGGTGATGACGCCGATCTCGGGCACGGCCGCCTTGATGGCGCGCACCGTCTCGGGAACCAGGCCGTCGGGATTGGTGGCCTCGGTGCCGACGGCGTCCTTCAGCTGGTTGTCGATATTGGGGAACAGGGCGACGGCGGGTATGCCCAGATCGCGCGCCTGTCGGGCGGCCTCGACGGCTGCGGCGGTCGACAGCCGGTCGACGCCGGGCAGGGTGGCCACCGGCACCCGGTCGGCCTTGCCGTCATGCAGGATCAGCGGCCAGACCAGATCGGCCGGGGTCAGGGTGGTCTCGGCGACCAGACGCCGCACCCACGGCTGGCTGCGCAGGCGGCGACCGCGGGTCAGGGGGAAGCTGGCGGGAAAGACAAGCTTGGACATGGGGCCTCATAGCCTTTGCCGGGCGGGGGGCAAAGCCACCCGGGCGACCCGAGGGGGTTCAGTTTGCCGTCCCATGGGCTAGAAGGCCGAAACGACAGATGAGAGGACCCCCATGGATTTCGCCCTGACTGAAGACCAGCGCGCCATTCAGGACGCCGCCCGTGCCTTTGCCGAGGCCGAGCTGGCGCCGCACAGCGCCGAATGGGACGAGACCAAACATTTCCCCGTCGATGTGATGCGTCAGGCCGCCGAGATGGGGTTCTGCGGGATCTATACCGGCGAGGAGCACGGCGGCATGGCGCTGGGCCGGGTCGAATCGGCGGTGATCTTCGAGGAGCTGTCGCGCGGCGATGTCTCGACCGCTGCCTTCATCTCGATCCACAATATGGCGACCTGGATGATCGACAGCGTCGGCTCGGCCGAGCTGCGGGCCCGCTATGTGCCGTCGCTGGTGACGATGGAAAAGATCGCCTCCTACTGCCTGACCGAGCCGGGTTCGGGATCGGACGCGGCGGCCCTGCGGACCACGGCGGTGCGGGACGGCGACCATTATGTGCTGAACGGCTCCAAGGCCTTCATCTCGGGCGCGGGCACCTCGGACGTCTATGTGGTGATGGCGCGGACGGGCGCGGACGGGCCCAAGGGGATTTCGACCTTCGTCGTCGACAAGGACGCCCCCGGCCTCAGCTTTGGCGGGCAGGAGCGCAAGATGGGCTGGAACAGCCAGCCGACCGCCATCGTCCAGTTCGATGACTGTCGCGTGCCGGCCGAAAACCTGATGGGGCAGGAAGGGCACGGCTTCCGCTATGCCATGATGGGTCTGGACGGCGGGCGGCTGAACATCGCCGCCTGTTCGCTGGGCGGGGCGCGCCTCGCGCTCGAAACGGCGCAGGACTATGTTGCCAGCCGCAAGCAGTTCGGCAAGCCGATCGGCGACTTCCAGAACACCCAGTTCAAGCTGGCCGATATGGCGACGCAGCTGGAGGCCGCCCGTCTGATGGTGCTGCGCGGTGCGTGGGCCATCGACACCAACCATCCGGAAAAGACCAAATGGTGCGCCATGGCCAAGCGGCTGGCCACCGACGCCTGTTTCCAGATCGCCGACGAGGCCCTGCAGCTGCACGGCGGCTACGGCTATCTGAAGGACTATCCGCTGGAGCGCATCGTCCGCGACCTGCGGGTGCACCGCATCCTTGAGGGCACCAATGAGATCATGCGCGTGATCACCGCGCGGGAGATGATGCGGCAGTGAGTGACAAGACACCATTGCCCTGGTCGTGGCGGGCCTTGCTGGCACCTTGGGCGGTCTCGGGGAGCCTGACCTTGTCGTCGATGTATCTGATCGACCAGACCCGACGAGGACTGGACGCGGACATGAACCATCTGTGGGCAACACGAACGCTATTGGACCTGCTGATCGGGGCGGCTCAAATCGGAGCGATAGGATTGGCCCTGACCGTCCTGAGCTTCTGGCTTGCTCGTCTTTTCAAGTGGAAAAAGCGCGGATTTGTGCTCCTGACCAGCTTGCCTGTGCCCCTCGCCATTTTCTGGGGCCAGATCCAGCCATCCACTCTGGTTGCTGAGCCATATGCATATCCTCCGACGTGGCTGGGGCCGATCGCCTTTGGGCTTACGCTTGCTGCCGCAGCGGCGAGCTATCTGTGGGTCGCAGATGCAGAGAAAGCGAAAGCATGACCGACGAACCTGAAATCCTCGCGCGTATCCAGTCCGGTCTGGGCCGGATCACGCTGAACCGGCCGAAGGCCATCCATGCGCTGAACAAGGGCATGTGCGACGCCATGACTGCGGCGCTGCTGGCGTGGAAGGACGATCCGGCGGTGAAGTCCGTGCTGATCGACCATGCGGGCGAGCGCGGCTTCTGCGCCGGGGGCGACATCCGCATGATCGCCGAGAGCGGGGCAGGGGATGCGGCCGAGGCCAGGGCCTTCTTCCACGCGGAATACCGGCTGAACCACCTGCTGTTCGAATATCCCAAGCCGGTGACGGCGCTGGTCGACGGCATCGTCATGGGCGGCGGCGTGGGTATCTCCGAGCCGGCCGAGGTGCGGATCGCCACAGAGCGGACCACCTATGCCATGCCCGAGACGGGAATCGGCCTGTTTCCCGATGTCGGCGGCGGCTGGTTTCTGCCGCGGCTGCCGGGCTTTGTCGGCACTTGGCTGGCCCTGAGCGGGGCGCGCCTGAAGGCGGCGGATACGGTGTTTCTCGGCATCCACAGCCACTATCTGCCCGCCGATGCGCTCGAGGCCTTCCGGTCCATCCTGGCCGCCGATCCGGCGCATCCGGCGGATGTCGCCGACGGGCTGGAAGATGACGCGGGCGAGGCCCCGATCGAGGCCCACCTGCCGACGATCGACCGGCTGTTCGGCTTTGGCACCCTGGAAGAGATTTTCGCGGCGCTGGAGGCGGACGGCTCGGAGTGGGCCAGTGCCCAGCTGGCGATTCTGAAGACCAAGTCGCCCCAGTCGATGAAGGTCACCCTGCGCCAGCTGCGCACCGGAGCGACGCTGGAGAGCTTTGCCCACAATATGGCGATGGAATACCGGCTGGGGGGCCGGGTGGTGCGTACTCCCGACTTCCAGGAAGGCGTGCGGGCCGTGATCGTCGACAAGGACAATGCGCCGAAATGGTCGCCGGCCGCCATCGAGGGCGTGACTGATGAGACGCTGGACGCCCTGTTTGCGCCGCTTCAGCCCGATGAGGAATGGACGCCCCTGCCGCAACTGGCGTAATCCTGAAGCGAACCGGCCGGGAGTCAGACCATGCGCATCCTCTTCAAGACCACGCTTGTGATCGCGGCGGCGCTCGCTGTGTCGGGCTGTATCATCATCGCCAATGACGGCGGGGGGCAGACGGTCATCACCTCGACCTCGCCCGCCAGCGCCCGGGCCGATACCCGCGCTGCCATGGCCCTGTCGGATGACCGCCGTCCGGAAGAGGACCGCGCTCGCGACTCGCTGCGCATGCCGCTGCAGATCATGGTCTTTTCCGAGATCAGCCCCGGTGACCATGTGGCCGACATCCGGCCTGAGGAAGGCTATTACACCCGCCTGTTCGCCCCGGCTGTGGGTGATGAGGGCCGGGTCTACGCCTTTGTGCCGACCCGCACAGCCGAGCGGGAGAAGCCCTATGCCGACGCCCTCGCCGAGACCTATGGCAATGTGGTGCCGGTCGTGGGTCTGCTGGACGAGATGCGCTTCGACACCCCGCTGGACGTGGTGTTCATGAGCCAGGAGTATCACGACTTCCACATCCCGGCCTTTGGCGTGGACGTCGCCCGGATGAACCGCGCTGTCTATGACGCGCTGAAGCCCGGCGGCCTTTATATCGTCATCGACCACTCGGGCCGGGCCGGAACCGGCAATACCGAGGTGCAGAGCCTGCACCGGATCGAGGGCGACTTCCTGAAGGCCGAGGTCGAGTCGGCGGGCTTTGTCTTCGAGGGTGCCAGCCAGGCCCTGGCCAACCCCGATGACGACCGCACCGTCAGCGTGTTCGACGAATCGATCCGCGGCCAGACCGACCAGTTCGTCTATCGCTTCCGCAAGCCGGGCTGACCGCCGTTCGATAAGCGGTTAAGCTCGCCCTCGCGCCATGCAGAGCGCGGGAGGAACGATGATGCGGAAGATCACCCTGCTGGCCGCCTGTGCGGCTCTGGCCCTGTCGGCCTGTGGCTCGATGGGCATGTTCGGACCGTCCGACGCCGCGCGCGTGGCGGTGATCGAGGCTGCGCTGGTCGGCCCGCCGCGCACCGACGAGGATCGCGCCCGTGACGCCAGCCGTATGACCGCCGAAACCCTGGCCTTCGCGCGCGTGGGGCCGGGCGACCGGGTCATCGACCTGATGATCGGCGGCGGTTTCTTCACCCGCGCCTTCTCGGCGGCCGTGGGCCCCGAAGGGCAGGTGACAGCCTGGCAACCGGACGAGTTCGTCGCCTTCAGTGCGGACTATGGCGCGGCGCTGGCGGCGGCGGATGCCTTGCCGAACGTCACGGGCGTGGGGTCGCCCATCGGCACGCCGCAATGGCCGACCGGGGTGGATGTGATCTTCACCGCCCAGAATTATCACGACCTGCACCTGGAGGCCTTTCCGGAATTCACGGCGGAGCAGGTCAATGCCGCAGTCTATGAGTCGCTGAAGCCCGGCGGCTACTATGTGATCATCGACCATCGCGCTGCGCCGGGAGCCGGCCGCTCTGCTCCTGAAACCCTGCACCGGATCGACATCGAGCAGGTGAAGCGCGAGGTGATGGCGGCGGGCTTTGTTCTGGACGGTCAGTCCGATGTTCTGGAACGCGCCGCAGACCCGTTGACGGCCAATGTCTTCGACCCGTCCATCCGCGGGAACACCAGCCAGTTCATGCTGCGATTCCGCAAGCCGGGCTAACGCCACGCTGGCCTTGCGAGGCCTGAACGGCTAACCCTCCGCGCAAGAAACGCGACCACAGGGAGACGCCGACATGACCGAGACCATCGCCTTCATCGGACTGGGAAACATGGGCGGGGGCATGGCCGCCAACCAGGCCAAGGCGGGCCGCAAGGTCCGGGCGTTCGACCTGTCTGAAGCGGCGATGGCGCGCGCGGTCCAAGCCGGCTGCGAGGCCGCCGGCTCGGTCGTCGAGGCGGTCAAGGACGCCGACATCGTCATCACCATGCTGCCCGCGGGTCCGCATGTGCTGAAGGTCTATTCGGAGCAGATCATCGGCGCCGCGCCGTCCAGCGCCCTGTTGCTGGATTGCTCGACCATCGACGTCGACACGGCGCGCAAGGTCGCGGGCCTGGCCAAGGACGCCGGCTATGCCTTTGCCGATGCGCCGGTGTCGGGCGGGACCATGGCCGCCGATGCCGGCACCCTGGCCTTCATGGTCGGCTGTGACGAGGGCGACTTCGCCCGGATTGAGCCGGCGCTGGAGCCGATGAGCCGCGCCACCTTCCGCGCCGGCGACCACGGGGCCGGGCAGGCGGCCAAGATCTGCAATAATATGATCCTCGGCATCACCATGCTGGGCACGTGCGAGGCCATTGGTCTGGCCGAGAAGCTGGGTCTGGACCCGGTCAAGATGTTCGACATCGTTTCCAAGTCGTCGGGCCAGAGCTGGTCGACGACGACCTACTACCCCTGGCCCGGACCGGTGCCGACCGCCCCGTCGAACCGCAACTATGACGGCGGGTTTGCCACCGCCATGATGCTGAAAGACCTGAAGCTGGCGCAGGACGCGGCGGCCAAGTCCGGGGCCTCGACCCCGCTGGGCGCCCAGACGGAGGCCCTGTTCCAGATGTTCGACCGGCTGGGCTATGGCGGGCGGGATTTCTCGGCCATCCTGCAACTGCTGCGCGGCAAGCTGGACGAGCTGCCGAAGGGCTGACGGCCGAGTTTGAGAACCGTTATCATTTAAGGGGTTGCGACCATTTCACCGCATGGTGAACATGGACTTTTAACCGTCCGAAGCGCAAAAGAAGCGCGTTCGGAACGCATAGGCGAAAGACCGAGAAACTTGTTCGACTATAAGGCTGCCTTTGGAACCGCCGTGGACCAGGTCCGGGCCGAGGGGCGTTATCGCGTCTTCGCCGACCTGAAGCGTGTCCGCGGCGAGTTCCCGCGTGCGGTCTGGCGCCGGGACGACGGCACCGAGCAAGACGTGGTGGTCTGGTGCTCCAACGACTATCTTGGCATGGGCCAGCACCCCGAGGTGCTCACCGCCATGCAGGCTGAAATCGATCAGGCCGGCGCCGGGGCCGGGGGGACGCGCAACATTTCGGGCACGACCCGTTCGGCCGTCGACCTGGAGGCCGAGCTGGCCGCCTGGCACCACAAGGAAGCGGCCCTGCTGTTCACCTCGGGCTATGTGGCCAATGAGGCGACCCTGACCACCCTGCAGCGGATCCTGCCGGGGCTGATCGTCTTCTCCGATTCGCTGAACCACGCCTCGATGATCGCGGGCATCCGCAACGGCGGCTGTGAGCGGCACATCTATCAGCACAACGATCTGGCGCACCTCGAGGCCTTGCTGGCGGCGGCCCCGGCCGATGCGCCCAAGCTGATCGCCTTTGAGAGCGTCTATTCCATGGACGGCGACATCGCCGACCTGGCCGGAACCATTGCCCTGGCCCGCAAATATGGTGCCCTGACCTATCTGGACGAGGTCCATGCCGTCGGCCTGTACGGCGACGCCGGCGCTGGCATTGCTGAACGCGACGGCGTGCTGGACCAGATCGACATCATCGAATGCACCCTCGGCAAGGCCGTCGGCGTGATGGGCGGCTATATCGCGGCCGATGCCCTGATCATCGATGCCGTGCGCAGCTGGGCTGCAGGCTTCATCTTCACCACCAGCCTGCCGCCGGCCCTGACCGCAGGGGCGTTGGCTTCGGTGCGCCACCTGAAAGCCCATCCGGAACTGCGCGCCGCGCATCAGGCCCGGGCCCAGGCCCTGAAAGAGCGGTTCATGGCGGCCGGGATTCCCGTCATGCCGTCCGAGAGCCACATCGTGCCGGTGCACGTCGGCAATCCGGTCCACTGCAAGATGATCTCGGACATGCTGCTGGAAGAGCACGGCATCTATGTCCAGCCGATCAACTATCCGACCGTGCCCAAGGGCACCGAGCGCCTGCGCTTTACGCCTTCGCCGAACCACGACGACGGCATGATGGACGCGCTGGTGACCGCCATGGACAAGCTGTGGACCCACTGCAACGTGGCGCGCCTCCCTGCCGTCGCCTGAGGCCGTTTTCGATACGTCCGAAATTGCGGTATGCTGGCGCTATGAACATACAGCGGCCCATCCCTGAGACGCCCGTCGAGGAGGAAGACTTCTTCGACATGTCAAACCTGCGTCCCAAGCACACCGGGCTGCCGATGGTCGTCTGGGTCAGCCACCGAGGCCGTGCACGCCATGACGCCCGCGTGAAGGTATGCCGGACCCCGGGGGACCGGATCGACATCGACGACATGGCGGTGGTGGGGATCCGTCCGACCCCCACCCTGATTGAGGGACCGCTTGATGCCGCGAGCCTGAAGCTGGTCCAGAAGTGGATCACGCTGAACGAAGCAACGCTAATCGGCCATTGGGACGGCGACCTGGATACCGTCGAGATGCTGCAGAGGCTGCAGCGCATTTGATGAACCGGGAAGGCGCCGGCGAGGTGATCGTCGAGTTTGTGCGCAACGGCGCCTATCTGAAATGTTCAGTCGTGCATGTGGCGTCGGGGGTCGAGGTCTCGGCCGTCGGGCCCGTCACCGAGCGCAACGGACTGGAACGCATTGCGCTCGCCAAGCTGAAACGGGCGCTGGCGGCGCGCTGACCACAAGATGTTGTGGTCGCCCCGTGTGAGGCCTAGATAGGTTCATCATCGAATTCGGGGACTGCCGTGACTGCTCATACCCATGACGCCTACTTCTCGCGCACGCTGGCCGAGGCCGATCCGGACATCTTCGGCGGCATCCAGGGCGAGCTGGCCCGGCAGAAGGAACAGATCGAACTGATCGCGTCGGAAAACATCGTCTCGAAGGCGGTGCTGGAGGCGCAGGGCTCGGTCCTGACCAACAAATATGCCGAGGGTTATCCGGGGCGTCGCTACTACGGTGGCTGTGAGTACGTCGATGTGACCGAGAACCTGGCGCGCGAGCGGGCCAAGGAACTGTTCGGCTGTGCCTTTGCCAACGTCCAGCCGCACTCGGGGGCGCAGGCCAATCAGGCCGTGTTCCAGGCCCTGCTGCAGCCCGGCGACACCTTCCTCGGCATGGATCTGGCGGCCGGTGGGCACCTGACCCACGGGTCTCCGGCCAACCAGTCGGGCAAGTGGTTCCGGCCCGTGACCTATACGGTGCGCCAGGACGATCATTTGATCGACTATGACAATGTGGCCGAGATGGCCGAGCGCGAGAAGCCGAAGCTGATCATCGCCGGGGCCAGCGCCTATTCGCGCCATATCGACTTTGCCCGCTTCCGCGAGATCGCCGACAGCGTCGGGGCGTATCTGATGGTGGACATGGCCCACTATGCGGGTCTGATCGCGGGTGGCGTCTATCCGGACCCGCTGCCGCACGCCCATGTGGTGACGACCACCACGCACAAGACCCTGCGCGGCCCGCGCGGCGGCATGGTGCTGTCCAACGACGTCGATCTCGGCAAGAAGTTCAATTCGGCCGTCTTCCCGGGCCTGCAGGGCGGGCCGCTGGAGCATGTCATCGCCGCCAAGGCGGTGGCCTTCGGCGAGGCGCTGAAGCCGGAGTTCAAGGCCTATGCCCGGCAGGTCGTCGACAATGCCCGGGCGCTGGCGGCGGTTCTGGTCGAGCGCGGGACGCACATCGTGTCCGGCGGGACTGACAGCCATCTGATGCTGGTGGACCTGCGGCCCAAGGGCGTGACGGGCAAGGCCACGGAGGCGGCGCTGGAGCACGCCCTGATGACCTGCAACAAGAATGGCGTGCCGTTCGACACCGCGCCGTTCACCGTGACCTCGGGCATTCGTCTGGGGACCCCGGCGGGCACGACGCGCGGCTTTGGTGTCGCCGAATTCCAGCAGGTTGGCCACTGGATCGCCGATGTGATCGACAGCATGAAGGGCGGCGACGAGGCCGATCCCGAGGTGTCGCGCCGCGTGGCCGACGCGGTGCGCGAGCTCACGCGTCGTTTCCCGATTTACGGATAACCCTCTGATGAAATGCCCCTTCTGCGGTCATGCCGACACCCAGGTGAAGGACAGTCGTCCCTCGGATGACGGGGCAGCGATCCGGCGGCGTCGGATGTGCCCGTCGTGCGAGGGGCGCTTCACCACCTTCGAGCGGGTGCAGTTGCGGGAACTGGTGATCCTGAAGCGCAACGGGCGGCGGACGCCGTTCGATCGCGACAAGCTGGAGCGGTCGCTGGGGATTGCGCTGCGCAAACGACCCGTTCAGCCCGACCAGATCGAGCAGATGGTCAGCCGTATCGTGCGCCAGCTGGAGAGCCTCGGCGAGACGGAGATCCCGTCCAGCGTGGTCGGGGACTTCATCATGAAGGCGCTGAAGGGCCTCGATGAGGTCGCCTATGTCCGCTATGCCTCTGTTTACAAAGACTTCCGGCATACGGGCGACTTTGCCCGCTTCCTCGGCGACGAGGGCTATAATGACGACAAGGCGGGTGGCGACGGCGCGCCGGAATGACCGGGCGGCCGACTGTCACATTGAAGCTGGCCACCTCGCTGGATGGGCGTATCGCCATGGCCTCGGGCGAGTCGCAGTGGATCACGGGCGAGGCCGCACGGCTTGAAGGGCACCGGCTGAGAGCCAGCCATGACGCCATTCTGGTGGGCATCGGCACGGTGCTGGCCGACGACCCGGCGCTGACGGTTCGCCTGCCCGATTTCATCGGCCTCCAGCCCCTGCGTGTGGTGCTGGACAGCCGGCTGCGAACGCCGGAAACGGCGCAGGTCGCGCAGGGTAACAGCCTGATCCTGACCACCGCCGATCCCCGCCCGGTCGGTGCGGCCGAAGTCGTAGAGGTTGTCGATGCCGACGGGCGCGCGAACCTGGATGCCGCCCTCGATATCCTCTATGCGCGCGGCGTTCGCTCGGTCCTGATCGAGGGGGGCGGGGAGGTTGCGGCCGCTTTCCTGCGGGAAAACCTGATCGACCGGCTGGAATGGTTTCGCGCGCCCATCCTGCTGGGCAGCGAGGGACGGCCCTGTGTCGCGGCCCTGTCGCTTGCAAAGCTGGCGGATGCCCCCAAGTTTCGGCGCAAGGCCGTCCAGATCGTCGGGGACGATCTGTGGGAGCGGCTTGAAAGGATCTGAATGTTCACCGGCATCGTCACAGATGTGGGTCGGGTGCGCCGCATCCAGGCCACGGCGCGCGATCACCGCTATGAGGTCGAGACGGCGTTCGACACGGCCACGATCGAATTGGGCGCCTCGATCAGCCATTCGGGCTGCTGCCTGACGGTGACCGAAAAGGGACCCGGCTGGTTCGCGGTCGAGGTCTCGGGCGAGACCCTGTCGAAGACAACCCTGGGCGACTGGGCCGAGGGCACGCGCGTCAATCTGGAGCGGGCCGCGAAGCTGGGCGACGAATTGGGCGGCCACATCGTCTCGGGCCATGTCGACGGGCTGGGCACCGTCGTGTCGATCACCCCCGAGGGCGGCTCGCACCGGATGGAGATCGAGGCGCCGGCGCCCCTGCATCGCTATATCGCCGCCAAGGGCTCGATCACGGTTGATGGCGTGTCGCTGACGGTCAATACGGTCGAGGGCCGGTCCTTTGGCCTGAACATCATCCCCCACACCTGGGACCACACCACGCTGGGCGGGCTTCAGGTCGGAAATTCGGTCAATCTGGAGATCGACATGCTGGCGCGTTACCTTGCGCGATGGCAGGAGACGCAATGATGCAAACCGCCCCCCGGACAGACACCCCGATCAGCCCCATCGAGGACATCATCGAGGACGCCCGCAACGGGCGGCCCTATATCCTCGTGGATGCCGAAGACCGCGAGAACGAGGGCGATGTCATCATCCCCGCCCAGTTCGCCACGCCCGACCAGATCAACTTCATGGCCAAACATGCGCGGGGCCTGATCTGTCTGGCCATCACGGCCGACCGGGCACGGCAGCTGCGCCTGCCGCCCATGGCCGCCGAGAACCGCGAGAGCATGGGCACGGCCTTCACCGTCTCGATCGAGGCGAAGGAAGGGGTGACGACCGGCATTTCGGCTGCGGACCGGGCCCGCACGGTGCAGATCGCGGTCGATCCGAACCGGGGCGCGGATGATCTGGTCTCGCCCGGCCACGTGTTTCCGCTGGTGGCGCGAGACGGCGGGGTTCTGGTGCGCACCGGCCATACGGAGGCGGCCGTCGACATCAGCCGCATGGCCGGTCTGACGCCCGCCGGGGTGATCTGCGAGATCATGAACGACGACGGCACCATGGCCCGCATGCCGGATCTGGTGGCCTTTTCCCAGCTGCACGGCATCAAGATCGGCACGATTGCCGACCTGATTGCCTATCGCCGTCGCACCGAGACCTTCGTCGAGCGGGTGCTGGACACCGATCTCGACAGCATCCACGGCGGCCCGTTCCGCATGGTGCTGTACCGCAACACGATCGAGGGTGTGGAACACGTCGCCCTGGTCAGCGGCAAGGTCGATCCGTCGAAGCCGACGCTGGTGCGCATGCATCAGGTGGATTTCGCCGCCGACCTGCTGGGCCATGTCGAGGGCCGTCAGGACTATGTGCCCAAGGCGATGAAGACCATCAGCGACCATGGCGGGGCAGGCGTTGTGGTCTTCCTTCGCGATCCGGAACTGCATGGACTGGCCGAACGGCTGATGGGCGCCTCGCGACCGCAGGCTGTGGACCGGTCGATCCGGAACTATGGCGTCGGTGCGCAGATCCTGAAGGATCTCGGGGTGCGCGACATGATTGTGATGAGCTCAACCCGCCCCAATCCGACCGCGCTGGAGGGCTACGGCCTGCGCATTGTCGGCTGGCGTGACATGGACGGAGAACCGGTGGCGTGAGGGATCCCTATCGTATTCTGGTGGTGGAGGCGCGCTTCTACGATGAGCTGGCCGATGCCCTGCTGGAGGGCGCGACCGATGCCCTGAAGGCCCAAGGTGCCGAGTTTGACGTCGTGACCGTGCCCGGCGCGCTTGAGGTGCCCGGGGCCATCGCGGCCGCCGAGGAGGCCGGGCGCTACCCGACCGCCCCGCGCTATGACGGCTATGTGGCGCTGGGCTGTGTGATCCGGGGCGAGACCTATCATTTCGAGATCGTCTCGGATCAATCGGCGGCCGGTCTGATGAACCTCAGCATCAAGGGGATGGCGATCGGGAATGGCATATTGACGACCGAAGACGAGGATCAGGCCTGGGCCCGGGCTCGCCGCAGCGAGGGTGACAAGGGGGGCGGCGCCGCGCGTGCCTGTCTGGAGATGATTGCCCTGAAGAAGCGGTTGCGGGTAGGACTGCACGGGTGACCGAACCGACCAGCCTCAAATCCATTCTCGACCTTCTCGACGGTACCCAGGGCTCCGGCGACGGACCGTCCCTGACCTCACGCCAGCGGCGCGCACGCACCGTGGCGCGTCTGGCCGCCGTTCAGGCCCTCTATCAGATGGAGCTGGCCGGAGAGGGCGTCGACACCGTCATCGAGGAGTTCTCGCGGCACCGGTTCGACGGCGATATCGAAGGTCAGATGCTGGCCGAAGCCGATGAGGCCTGGTTTGCCGATGTCGTGCGCGGCGTCGTGACCGAGCAGAAGGCCGTGGATGCCGCCATTCGCGCGCGTCTGGCGTCCAACTGGAAGATCGAGCGGCTGGACGCCACCCTGCGCGCCCTGCTGCGCTCCGGGGCGTGGGAGCTGATGCGCAAGCCCGAGGTCGCGCTGGAAATCGTCATCGATGAATATGTGGAGTTGGCCAAGGCCTTCTTCGACGATGCCGAGGCCAAGTTCGTGAACGCCGCCCTGGACGGGGTGGCGCGCGACACGCGGTCCTGATGCCGGCGGTCGACGTCGCCGACGAATTCGAGACGATCCGGAAACTGCTTGCGCCGCTGGCTCACCCCGAATGGGGCCGGGGGCTGGCCGATGATGTGGCCCTGATCCCCCAACGCAAGGGCCACGATCTGTTGGTGACCAAGGACGCCCTGGTCGAGGGCGTGCATTTCCTGGCGACCGATCCGCTGGATACGGTCGCCCAGAAGCTGTTGCGCGTGAACCTGTCGGATCTGGCGGCCAAGGGGGCCGAGCCATTCGGCTATCTGCTGGCCTGTCATTGGTCCGAACGATGCGGCTGGCCGGAACGCAAGGCCTTTGTCGAGGGACTGGCCCGGGATCAGGCGGAGTTTGGCGTGGCCCTGCTGGGCGGAGATACGGTGTCGACGCCGGGCCCCGCGTCCTTCTCGATCACCCTGATGGGCTGGGCGGCAAAGGGCCGGATTGTCGGACGGGCCGGGGCCCAGCCCGGGGATCTGGTGTTTGTCACGGGGACGGTGGGCGAGGGCAGGCTGGGCCTGCGCGCCGCCCGCAACCTTCTGACGCTCGAGCCGGAGCGGGTTGCGGCGCTGCTGGAGCATTATCGTCGGCCGATGCCGCGCACGGCCTTTGCGCCCGCGATCCTCGAGCATGCCAGTGCGGCGCTGGACGTCTCGGATGGGCTGATCGGCGATCTGGGACATCTGGCGCGGGCCAGTGGGGTGGGTCTGGAGCTGGCGCTGGAGAGCCTGCCCCTGTCGCTGGCAGCACAGGCCTGGTTCGACGGCCGTGCGGATCCGATCCATGCCCTGACCCAGCTGGCAACCGGCGGCGACGACTATGAGATCGCCTTCACCGCGCGTCCCGGCCATGAGTCGGCCCTGCGGCGCGAGGCAGAGCGCCTGCACCTGCGCCTGACCCGGATCGGCGAGGTGACGGCGGGAGACGGTGTCCAGGCCCGTTATCTGGGCGAGTCCGTGGCGATCGAACAGGCCGGCTGGGTACATCGCTAGCGCGGCAACGGAATTCTAACCTCGGCCGGTTATGCAGGGGTATGGATCGCAGACATCTTCTCTCCCTGATGGGCGCTGGCCTCGGCATGGGCGTCGCCGGACCGGCGTTGGCCGCCGGGGAGGACAAGCCCGCCGCCGCCGTCGTCAATCTGCAGGGCGTGGGCCTTCCGGTCATCGCCGGAGGTCAGGTCCGCAACTATGTCTTCATCAGCATCCGGCTGCACCTGTCGGGTTCGGCCACGATGGAGACCGTACGGGCCAAGGACGCCCACTTCCGCGATGCGCTCGTCAAGGCGGCGCACCGGACGCCCTTCACCCTCGCCAATGACTGGTCACAGCTGGATGCAGCCGCCCTGTCGCGCAGCCTGATGGCCGCGGCGACACGGATCGCCGGGCAGGGCAAGATCGCCCGGGTCGAGGTCCTTCATCAGGCGCCGCGCCGACGGACGGGTATTCCCACCGGCTGATCACTGTTCTCCTGTTGCGCTTCGTCCGGGCATTTGGCACGTTTCCGCCGCAATTCCCGAAGGACGCAAGCTCGCGTCCATCGCGCACGGGGGGACCGGAAGGCGGACAGAGGCGAAAAGCCCGCCGCGCCAAGGGTCCGGGCGCCTTGCATGAACAGGGTACGGAAACGCCA
>JAHJYN010000236.1 GCA_018826885.1 Alphaproteobacteria bacterium
GCAAATCGTTGACGCGCAAACAGCACGATGCGCCGGATTGTGATCGTTTGGTTGTAGTCCTGCTGCTGAACCCGTGGCGCGCCCTGCAGGATTCGAACCTGCGACCGTCCGCTTAGAAGGCGGGTGCTCTATCCAGCTGAGCTAAGGGCGCCCGGGTCGCGGTCAGTCCGGCGGACGCTCAGTGCGTCCAGGGCTGTTTGCGGTGGGTGGCGAAATTGTCGGCATAGGCCTTGAGGATCAGCGGGGCCTCGTGCGGCTCCTGCAGGCGGAAGGCGATCCCGTGGCGCTCGGCATAGGCGACAGCCTCGTCCCGGGTGTCGAAGGTCAGGCGCACCTGCCCGTTCATATCGGTCGAACCGGTCCAGCCCATCAGCGGGTCGATGAAGCGCGCCGACGCCGGCATGAACTCGAGAATCCATGCGGCCGTCTTGGCCTTGCCCGACTGCATGGCGGTTTTCGCCGGTCTGTAGATTCGCGCCAACATGTCCGTCTCGTTCGCCTCAAAGGGGCCCTCGCCCCGCGCTGACCCTCGTTTAGCGAGCGTCGCCCCGGCGGTCCAGCCGCCCGGCCCTTGGTCGGGGCGAGAGGATTCGAACCTCCGACCCTCTGCTCCCAAAGCAGATGCGCTACCAGGCTGCGCTACACCCCGACACCAAGGGACGGCTCTCATGCCACGCCCCTGCCCGGCCCGCAACGCGGATCAGCGATCGCAGGGCGCCTCGGTATCGAAGAACGGATGGCGGACCCGGTCGCCCGGCTGCGCGCCGATCTCGCCCATACGCCCGGCCCGGACCTCAAGCACGCCATTGGCCGCCCCGCGCGAGGGATAGGTGGACTCGGTATAGGGGGTGGTGTGGGCGGCGATCGAGATGATGCAGCCCTGGGGATCCAGATAGACGATGTCGAGCGAGCTGGGGGTGTTCAGCATCCAGAAGCCACGCTCGGCCGCCTCCGGATACTGGAACAGCATGCCCCGGTCATCGGCCAGCGGAGGACGGTACATCATGCCGCGCTGGCGCTCGGATTCCTCGTCCGCGATCTCGACGTCGAAGTCGAAACTGCCCTTCTGGGTGACCACCGTAAGCGGCTCGACCGGCAGGGACTGACCCCCGTTCCCGGTCACCGCGTCCTGGGCACAGGCCCCGGTGAACAACAACGCCCCGATCAGTGCGGCGATGGGCAGGCTGCGGGTGAGCGTCATCACATCAACTGCAGGGGGTCTGGGTGTCGAAGAAGGGATGGCGGACGCGGTCGCCCGGCCCGGCCCCGATTTCGCTCATGCGACCGGCCCGGACCTCGAGCACGCCCTTGGCGGCGCCGTTCGAGGGATAGGTGGTCTCGGCCTGGGGGGTGGTGTGGGCGGCGATCGAGATGATGCAGCCCTGCGGGTCCAGATAGACAATGTCGAGCGAGCTGGGGGTGTTCTGCATCCAGAAAGCGCGCTCGGCCGCATCCGGGAACTGGAACAGCATGCCCTTGTCGTCCTCGAGCGGCGGGCGGAACATCAGGCCCCGCGCCCGCTCGGCCTCGTCGTCGGCGATCTCGACGTCAAAGTCGAAACTGCCTTGATCCGTGACCACACTGAGGGTTTCGACCGGCAGGGTCTGGCCGTCGGACGATCCGCTTTCCTGGCTACAGGCGCCCGTGAACAGAAGAGCCGCCATGATCGCGGCTGCGGGGAGATAACGCTTCAACACCGGTTCCACCTCTTTCGTCAGGCGGACGTGTCTCCGCCTCTTCTGATTTCCGCGACGACCAGGCCCTTGGGCCCCTCGGCGAAGCGAACCTGGACCGGGTCACCCGGCAGCAGGTCCTCGATGCCGCAGCGGCGCAGGGTCTCGACGTGGACGAAGATATCGCCCTCGGCCTCATCGCGCACCACAAAACCATATCCCTTGGTCCGATTGAACCATTTCACGACTGCCGGCTGCAGCGGCAGGCCGGACAAGGGCATGGCCGGCAGGGGCGACGGCTCGCGACCGAAGGCGCGCAGGCCGTCATAGCCGCTGCGGGCGGCCGGCGATTCGCCAGCCTCGTCGTCGGAAAGATCAAGCACCTCAAGCACCTGCCAGCCCTTGGGGCGGCGCACGCATTCGCACCGGATGGACGCGCCTTCGGGCGCGCTGTCCCGGCCAGTATCGCGCAAACTGCTGATGTGCAGCAGGACATCCTTGAGATCGGTCATGTCCGGATCGTCCGGAACGATGAACCCGTACCCCTTCCCGGGATCGAACCACTTGACCTTGCCGACGATCTCGATCGTCCCCGGCGTATCAAGCCCCTCTATTTCAGACACAGCAAAACACCCCCGCCCGCGAACAGCAGACACGGCCATGCTTAACACGGTTCTGTGAACCCTGTGGAGTGCGAAAACGCCGGTTTTATTCCACCGAACGCGGGTGAGACGCAGTCGCATCGCCAACCCCGTCCCGATACAGGACGTCGGCCGCAATAAATTTCCGTGGGGAAAACCCCCGCGCTGGCAGTCCCTAGGGGAATCGAACCCCTCTTTTCAGGTTGAAAACCTGACGTCCTAACCGATAGACGAAGGGACCGCTGCGCGGGAGGACGGCGATATAGCGGGCGATTCCGGTGCTTGCAACCCTCTTTGCGAACTGAATCGATCAGGCGCGGCGCGGGTCGGCGACATCGTCGATTTCGAACTGGACACCGCGTCGGCCATTCCAGTCATCGGGCTTCAGACGACCGACGATATTCAGGGCGTCACCGGCCGCCAGGGCCTGACCGGTCTCCTGATCCGCGCACCGCCAGGCGACCGCGCGCAGCGACCGGCCGTCCGCTCCGCGCAGCAGACAGCGCAGATGGCCCCCCTTCATCGGGCGCACATCGACGGGTCGCACCCGCTCGAGCGCGAAGACCGGCTCGGGGTTTCCCGGGCCAAAGGGCGCCAGCCTCTCGAACGAGTCGAACAGGGCGCGATCGGCTGCCCCCGGCTCGATCAGGGCGTCCACCAGAACCGCGTCCAGGGCCCGCGCCGCTTCTGTATCGGTCTGCGCCGCGAGGGTCCGGTTCAGATAGTCACGCAGGGCATCGATCCGGTCGATCCGCACGGTCAGACCCGCCGCCATGGCATGCCCGCCCCCGGCCAGCAGGACGCCCTCGTCAAACGCCTGCTGGACCGCGCGGCCCAGGTTGTACCCCGCCTGCGACCGGCCCGAGCCCTTGCCGATGCCGTTGACGGTGTCCAGCCCGATGACCACCACGGGCTTGCGCCAACGCTCGCGCAGACGCCCGGCGACAATGCCGACGACGCCGGGGTGCCAGCCCTCGCCCGCGATGACGGCGGCGGCGACCGAGGGGTCCTCGACGCCCATGGCCTCGCCCTGACGGACGGCAGCCTCCGTGACCTCGGCCTCGACCTCGCGGCGGGCGACATTCAGCGCGTCCAGCTCGCGGGCCAGCGTCAGGGCCTCGGCCGGGTCGTCGGTCGACAGCAGGCGCGCGCCCAGATCAGCCCGACCGATTCGGCCTCCGGCATTGATGCGCGGTCCGAGGATAAAGCCGGCATGGTTGCTCTTGGCCTCGCCGGGTTCGCTGCCCGCTACGTCCAGCAGAGCTCTCAGCCCGGGGTTGGCCCAGGACGACATGACCTGCAGGCCTAGCCGCGCCAGCGCCCGGTTGAAGCCAGTGAGAGCCGTGACGTCGCAGATGGCGCCCAGCGCCGCCAGATCCAGCCAGCGACGCAGGTCGGGCTCGTTTCGCCCCTCGAACAGGCCACGCCGCCGCGCCTCACGATTTAGAGCCGCCAGCAGGACGAAGACCACGCCGGCCGCCGCCAGATTGCCCTGCCCCGAGCGACAGTCGGCCCGGTTGGGGTTGACCACGGCCAGACAGGCCGGCGCCTCGCCCCGCATCAGGTGGTGGTCGATGACGACGACGCCGAGCTGGATGTCGGCCGCATGGGCCAGGGCGACCTCGGCGGCTGCGCCACAGTCGACGGTGATGACCAGATCAGCCCCGGCAGCCTTGAGCGTGTCGAACGCGCGGGGGCTGGGGCCATAGCCCTCGGTCAGCCGGTCGGGGACATAGAGGCGCAGGTCGTGGCCCATCTCGCGGAACCACCGGACCAGCAGCGCCGCGCTGGAGGCGCCATCGACGTCATAGTCGGCAAAGACATGGACATTGGCCCGGCGCTCCAGCGCATCGACGATGGCCGAGGCCGCCGCGTCCATATCGGCAAAGCTGGAGGGGTCCGGGAACAGGGCCCGCAGGGTCGGATCGAGGAAGTCGGCGCCCTCCTCCGGCCTCACCCCCCGTGAGGCCAGGGCGCGGGCCAGAGGCTCACCCAGACTTAAGGACTGCGCGTGGGCCCGCGCCACGGTCGGGTCATAGGGGCGCTCGCGCCACTGACGCCCGGACAGCGAGCGCTCGACCCCGAGAAAGGCCGGTGTGTCGGAAGGCGCGGACCCGTCCACCGGTCCGTCAGGCCGGGCGCGAGGTGCGGATGCGGCGCACCGTGCGCGTAAAGGAGTCCATCACCAGCGTATGGGTCTCGATCCGGCCGCCGACATGACGCACGCCGTCCAGCATGGCGCCCTTGGTCACGCCGGTGGCGACGAAGATGGCATCCTTCGACACCAGTTCATGCAGGTCATAGGTGCGGTCAAAGTCGGTGACGCCGGTGCGCTCGGCGCGGGCGCGCTCATCGTCGTTGCGGAAGATCAGCCGGCCCTGGAAATGGCCGCCGACGCATTTCAGGGCAGCTGCCGCCAGCACGCCCTCGGGCGCCCCGCCGGAGCCAAGGTAGAGGTCGATGCCCGTCTCGGGCTCGGCCGTATGGATGACGCCCGCCACATCGCCGTCGGTGATCAGCAGCACCCGGGCCCCGACCTCGCGCAGGGCGGCGATCAGTTCGGCGTGGCGCGGCCGGTCCATGACGCAGACGGTGATGTCGGAGGGGCTGACGCCCTTGGCCGAGGCCAGCGAGCGGACATTGTCCTGCGGCGACATGCCCAGATCGACGGTGCCCGGGGCGAAGCCGGGGCCGATGGCGATCTTGTCCATATAGGTGTCGGGCGCGTGCAGCATGCCGCCGCCCGGGGACATGGCCAGCACGGTCAGGGCATTGGCCATGGCCTTGGCCGTCAGGGTGGTGCCTTCCAGCGGGTCCAGGGCGATGTCGATGGCCGGGCCTTTGCCGGTGCCAACCTTCTCGCCGATGTAGAGCATGGGGGCTTCGTCGCGCTCGCCCTCGCCGATGACGATCTTGCCGTCGATATCCAGGGCGTTCAGCGCCGTCCGCATGGCATCGACGGCCAGCTGGTCGGCGGCCTTTTCGTCGCCGCGCCCGATCTGGGCATAGCTGGCGATGGCGGCCAGTTCAGCGACTTCAGCGGCCTCGAACGGCAGGCTGGCGGCGTAGGGTTTGGCGTCCTGGGCCATGGGTGTCTCCTGAGGCGCGTGACCCCTGCGGTCCGCGCCAGTGTTGGGTGTCAGTGACGGATGTCAGCGTCTGGGAACGGGCGGAGGGGCGCGGCCGCGGTCCCGCAGACCCTCGGCGAAGGCTTCGACCTCTGCGCGCGTCTGGGCTGTGGCCGGGGCGATGGGCCGTGAGGCAATGTCTTCGGCAATCCGGCGGGCGAAGCCTTCGGGATCCTCGAGCGTCCAGTCGATCGCGGCCACGTCGGCGGCTGTGGCGGCCGAGGCTGTGTTGAGCGCCTCGACCCGGACCGAAACGGCGGTCGCGTCCGGCGGCGCCGTCCCCTGACGGGGGAAGTTCCGCCATTCCGGATAGCGGCGATTCTCGTCGACCAGAGCGACAACCCGGGGCGGAAGGGGCGCGACCGTGGTGTCTGCGACGGGATCCGGCGAGGCGCAGCTGACCGCTCCCGCGGCCAGCACAGTGCCGAGGCCGACCACCGTCCACTTTTTCGTCCGCTGCGCATTCATCTCGGGCACGGTCATATGCCATGATCCCCCCGCAAGAAAGGGCAAGGACGCGATCCGGCACGCCGTTGTGATGTGCCTCTCGTGACGCCCCGCCCGACGAGAGGATTCCATGGCCAAACGCCCGACCGACTCCAGCACGCCTTCGAAGAGCGCAGGCAAGACGGCACCGGCGCGGGCGCCGCGCAAGTCGGGGCGACCGACCTCGGCCAAGGGACCGTCCAAGCCCCGCGCCGCCAGGGCCAAACCCGAGGCGGCCCCGAAGGTGGGGGCCGAGGCCAAGGCTTCACCGTCTGCTGCGCCGGCGCCCGATGAGGCCCTGCCCGATCTGGAGGCCCTGTCGATGAACCTGGCGCGGGCGGCGATGATGGCCCAGGCCGCCATGGCCGAATCGGCGATGAGCCAAGCAGGACGGCCGCCGTCGCTAAACCCGGATCCGTTCAATGTCGGTCCGGCGATGGCTTCAGTCATGAGCGGGCTGGCCGCACGACCGGACAAACTGTTCCAGGCCCAGGCCGATCTGTTCTCGCGCTATATGGACCTGTGGTCCTCGACCGCCAGCCAGACGCAGGGCGTGCCCGCCGCCGAACCGCGCCCCGACAAGCGGTTCAAGGATCCGGCCTGGAGCGAGAACCCGACTTTCGACATCATGCGCCGGTCCTATCAGCTGTCGGCCGACTGGATGAACGAGCTGGTGTCGTCGGTCGAGGATATCGACCCCCGCACCAAGCGCCGGGCCGAGTTCTTCACCCGTCTGCTGACCGATGCCTTCTCGCCCTCGAACTTCCTCGCCTCCAACCCCGCCGCGCTGAAGGCGCTGGCCGAGAGCAACGGCGAGTCGCTGGTGAAGGGAATGCAGAACTTTGCGGCCGACATGGAGCGCGGCGGCGGCACGCTGAAGATCAGCCAGGCGGACTATGGCCGGTTCAAGGTCGGCGAGAACGTCGCCACCGCCCCGGGCCAGGTCGTCTGGCGCGACGACCTGTTCGAGCTGATCCAGTACGCCCCCGCGACGGAGCAGCAGCACCAGATCCCGCTGCTGATCTTCCCGCCCTGGATCAACAAATTCTACATCCTGGACCTGCAGCCGGCCAATTCGATGATCCGCTGGCTGTCGGCGCAGGGGTTCAGCGTCTTCGTCTGCTCGTGGGTCAACCCCGAGGCGGACAAGGCCGGGTACGGGTTCGACGACTATCTGGAGAAGGGCATCTATCGCGCCATCGACACGGTGCGCGAGCAGTGCGGGACGAAGACGGTCAATACGGTCGGCTATTGCATCGGCGGGACGCTGATGGGGGCCGCGCTGGGCCATATGGCGGCGACCGGACGCAAGGATGTGGGCGCCACCACCTTCTTTGCCGCCCAGCATGACTTTGCCGAGGCGGGTGATCTGCTGCTGTTCACCGACGAACACTGGCTGGCCCAGATCGAGGCCCAGATGGACGCCGCGGGAGGCGTGCTCCCCGGCGCGGCCATGGCCGACACCTTCAACGCGCTGCGCGCCAATGATCTGATCTGGTCCTTCTTTGTCTCCAACTATCTGATGGGCAAGGACCCGCCCGCCTTCGACCTGCTGTTCTGGAACGCCGACCAGACGCGCATGCCCAAGCGACTGCACATGGACTATCTGCGGTCGATGTACGGCCAGAATGCCCTCAGCCGGGGGCAGTTCGAGCTGGGCGGGGTGCAGATCGACCTGTCGAAGGTGACGATCCCGCTCTACTTCCAGGCCAGCCGCGAGGACCATATCGCGCCGACCCGGTCGGTCTATCGCTCGGCGCGGGCCTTCTCGGGTGCGGATGTGACGCTGACGCTGGCGGGGTCGGGGCATATCGCCGGCGTGATCAATCCGCCCTCGGCGAAGAAGTACGCCCACTGGACCAATGACGCCCTGCCCGGGGCCTTCGACGACTGGCTGACGGAGGCCAAGGAACATCCGGGCAGCTGGTGGCCGCACTGGGCCGATTGGCTGGCGAAACGGTCGGGGGCGATGGTCGCCGCCCGCGATCCGGAAAAAGGCCCCCTGCCCGCGCTTGAGCCCGCCCCCGGCAGCTATGTAAAGGTGCGCTCGTGAGGTCGCTCGGCCCCAATCTGCTGCTGGCGATCACCACGGGTGCGGCCTATGCGCTGCAGGTCATGACGACCTCGGTCTATGGCCGGACGGACCAGACGCTCAAGTACGTCCTTCTGGCCCTGCTGGTGCCTGCCCTGTTCGTCGTCATGAACGGCTGGCTGCTGAAGCGCATGGGGCGGGCGCCCCTGCCGCTGGTCCATATCAATACGCCCGGCACGGCCATGTGGGCGCTGGTCTTTCCGCTGCTGACCCTGATCGGCGCGGCCATTCCGGTGTTCGTCCCCGGCTATGACTACGGCCTGCTGATCGTCATCGCCGGCGTCTGGTTTGGGCTGACGGTGCAGTCGGCGCTGGCCGCGAGGCGCGGAGCCCCCTAGGCTGCACTCCGACTCGTGCCGGCGGGTATGACCGCGGCACCCTCACTGCCAGGCCTGGATGCATGACCCTTCTCCGCACGCTCGCTGCTGTCCTTCTCCTGTCCACGGCCCTCGCTGCTCCGGCGACCGCCCAGCAGGCGACTCCCGAGTCCGACCCCGCCGGGGTGCTGTTCTGGGCGCCGGCCGATCGCGAGCGCGCCTTCCGGCAGATGGAGACCATCCTGCCGCACGCGACGGTGTCGCGGGGCGAGACCCCGGTGCGAGCCCTGCCGCAAGGCGAGCCGCTCGCGCTGGATCCCTCGGCCTATATGGCGGCGGAGAACGTCGCGGGCGTGCTGATCATCCAGGACGGCCGCATCCGGCTGGAACGCTACGGCCTCGGCATCAACGAGCAGGACCACTGGGTCTCCTTCTCCATGACCAAGAGCCTGACCTCGACGCTGGTGGGGACGGCGCTCAAGAGCGGGGCCATCGGATCGCTGGAGGACCCGGTCACCCTCTATCTGCCGGCCCTCGCGGGCGGTGGCTACGACGGCGTCACCGTTCGTCAGCTGCTGACAATGACCTCCGGCGTGCGCTGGAATGAGGACTATTTCGACCCCAACTCCGACGTCGCGCGGTTCCTGCAGGAGCCCGCCCGGCCCGGCGAGGATCCGGTCGTCGCCTATATGGGCCGCCTGCCGCGCGCCGCCGAGCCGGGGACCCGCTGGAACTATTCGACCGGCGAGACCAACCTTGTTGGATCGCTGATCGCCGCCGCCGAGGGCAAGCCACTGGCGCAACTGCTGTCGGAGCGGATCTGGTCGCGCGCGGGCATGGAGGCCGACGCCTACTGGGCATTGGATCAAGGCGGGCGCGAGATGGGCGGCTGCTGCGTCTCGGCCACCCTGCGCGACTGGGGTCGCATCGGCCTCATGGCGCTGGAGGACGGCTGGCTGGGCGGCGAGCGCATCGTGCCGGACGACTGGTTCGCCGAGGCCGTGGTCAAACAGGCCGATATCGGCGAGCCAGGCGAGGGCTACGGCTTCCAGTGGTGGACCGAGGACGACGGCATCTACGCCGCCTATGGCATCTTCGGCCAGACCATCCGCGTCGACCCGGAGCGGCGGCTGGTCATCGTCCTGCTGTCGGCCTGGCCCCGGGCCGTGGGCCGCCCCCACAGCACCGCCCGCGCGGCCTTCTTCCGCCAGGTCGAGGCGGCGGTCGACGCCGCGCCCCAACCCTGAGCGGACGACTCAGGCCGGTCGGAAGATCAGGGCGACGCCGTTGTTGCAGTAGCGCTTTCCGGTCGGGCGCGGCCCGTCGTTGAAGACGTGACCCTGATGCCCCAGGCAGCGGGCGCAGTGGTACTCCGTGCGCGGCACGCCGATCAGGTAGTCGGTCTTGGTGCCGATGTTGCGGGACATGACGTCCCAGAAACTGGGCCAGCCGGTGCGGGAATCGTATTTCCAGCGCGACTCGAACAGCGGCAATTCGCACCCCCGGCAGACGAAGGTGCCCGTGCGGGACTCGCCGTTGAGCGGGCTGCTGTAGGGGCGCTCGGTCGCCTCTTCGCGCAGGACCGCATAGGACAGGCCCGGCAGGCGGTCCCGCCACTGCGCCTCGGTCAGGCGGCGAAAGGGCGAATCGGCAAAGCGCGGATCGCCGGCGCTGGCGGTGTCAGACGAGCAGCCCGCGAGGGTCAGGCCGCCGAGGCCGGCCAGCAGGGAACGACGGTGAAGGATCGCGTGGGTCATGTTCCGATATACGACGGGCCGATCCGAAAGGTTTCAGCCGAGGCCGGCGGCCTCGTCGAGGCCCAGCATGAGGTTGAGGTTCTGGACCGCCGCGCCCGACGCCCCCTTGCCCAGATTGTCCAGCAGGGCGACGAGGCGGGCCTGATGGCCGTCGCGGTCGCCGAACACGTGCAGGCGCAGACGGTTGGTGCCGTTCAGGCCCTCGGGGGTCAGGCCGCCCATGGCCTCGGTGTCTTCCAGAGACGCGACCTCGACGAACCGGGCGCCGTCATAGGCCTCCACGAGGGCGCCGTGGATCACCTCGATGGACGACGGGGCCGGCAGGGTCGACAGGTGCAAGGGGACTTCGACCAGCATGCCCTGGCGGTAGTTGCCGACCGCGGGTGAGAACAGGACGGGACGGGAAAGTCCTGCATGTTTCGTCATTTCCGGCACATGCTTGTGCTTCAGCGTGAGACCATAGGCCCGGAAGGGGTCGGGCGAGCCGTCCTCGAACTCGGCGATCATGGCCTTGCCGCCGCCGGAATAGCCCGAAACAGCATTGACGCTGACCGGCCCGTCGGCGGGGATCAAGCCCGCGCGCACCAGCGGCGCGACAAGGGCCAGGAATCCGGTCGGATAGCAGCCGGGGTTGGACACGCGGGTCGAGCCCGCCACCGCCTCGCGCTGGCGGGGGCGCAGTTCGGGGAAACCATAGGTCCAGCCGGGGGCGACGCGAAAGGCGGTCGAGGCGTCGATCACGCGGACCGCCGGGTTCTCGACCATGGCCACAGCCTCGCGCGCCGCCTCATCGGGCAGGCACAGGATGACGGCATCGGCGCTGTTCAGGGCCTCACGCCGCGCCTCCGGGTCCCGCCTGCGGTCGCCCAGCAGGATCAGCTCGAGATCGGATCGCCCCTCGACCCGCTCGCGGATCTCAAGGCCCGTGGTGCCGGCTTCGCCATCGATGAACAGGGTGTGGGTCATAAGGGCTTCTAACGCGTGGCGGCGGATTTGGGACTCGGGAAAAACAGGGTCTGAATGGTCTGAAGGGTCTGAATGACGTTCTTCATCTCCTCCCCACGCGTGGGGAGGTGGCGCGGCGCGCCAGCGCCGTGACGGAGGGGGCGGCGGGACAGGGGACGGGATTGTGCCTGCCTTTCGTTCGACGGCGGTGCCGCCCCCTCCACCGCTCCGCGGTCCCCCTCCCCGCGAGCGGGGAGGAGATGAAGATTGACCGTCTGAACCGTCTGAACCGTCTGAATTTGTGCCTCCGTCA
>JAHJYN010000237.1 GCA_018826885.1 Alphaproteobacteria bacterium
ACCTCGAAATCGAAGCCGTTCTGACCGACCGAATCCACGCCGTAAACGTCGTTGACCGTGTGCCAGCCCGCGTCTACCGCGCCATACCAGCCGTTCGGCTCAGCCGACGCCGCACCTGCGGCGAAAATGCCGACGGCGGCGACGCTTGCGAGAAGTTTTACCTTCATGCTCATCCCTCTAAAATTTGATCGTCAAACTTGACAGTGTGCCCCTGCTTACACGGGCGGCTCCAAGCACCGAACGGTATTATGCTGTTCGGGTTCCGGAATTGACGCATCGGTGGCCCGACTGTGGCCGGATTTCAACACAAATCCCCATTCCGGCGCATCGATCTCCTGCTAGGAGAGGCCATTCACCACCATGGGAGAGGCTCGGATGCGGCAGGAACTGGACGGAAGGGTGGCGATCGTCACCGGCGCGGGCGGCGGACTGGGTCGGTGCCATGCCCTCGCCCTGGCCGAGCGAGGCGCAAAGGTCGTCATCAATGATCTGGGCGGCGCCCGCGACGGCACGGGTGGCTCGCTGACCGCAGCCGAGAGCGTGGTCAGGGAAATCGAGGCCCTCGGCGGCGAGGCCATGGCGGATGGCGCCTCGGTCACCGACTATGCAGCCGTCGAGGGCATGGTGGCCCGGACCATGGAGCGCTGGGGCCGCGTCGACATCCTGGTCAACAACGCCGGGGTGCTGCGCGACAAGTCCTTTGCCAAGATGGATCTGGACGATTTCCGCTTTGTCGTGGACGTGCACCTGATGGGGGCGGTCAACTGCACCAAGGCGGTCTGGGAGATCATGCGCCTCCAGAATTACGGCCGGATCGTCATGACAACGTCCTCGTCCGGCCTGTACGGCAATTTCGGCCAGTCCAACTATGGCGCGGCCAAGATGGCACTGGTGGGTCTGATGCAGACCCTGTCGATCGAGGGACAGAAGAACGACATCCGCGTCAACTGTCTGGCCCCCACGGCCCATACCCGCATGACCGAGGATCTCGGCGCGGCCCTGCCGCTGGATCAGCTGGGGCCGGACCTGGTGTCGCCGGGGCTGGTGCATCTGGTCAGCGAGGACGCGCCCACGCGCTGCATCCTTGCGGCCGGCGCTGGCGGCTTCGAGCGCGCCTACGTAACCCTGACGCAGGGAATCCGCGCGACCGGCGCCGACGCCCGTGAACAGGTGGCGGCCCGTTTCGACACCATCTCGGACCGCTCGGACGAGATCGTACCCGAAATGGGCGCCGCCCAGGGCATGATCGAACTGGGCAAGCTGCAGGCGGCGATGAAGGGTTGAGCGCCCAACTTGCTAACGCGAGCGTGAATGAGCCTTGCCTTGACGCGGGGTCACGCGCTTAGCTGGGCCCAACACTCTGGAGAGGAACACCATGTCCCGTGAAGCCGTCATCGTCTCGACCGCCCGCACCCCGATCGGGCGCGCCTATCGCGGGGCCTTCAACGACACCCAGGCGCAGCAGCTGGGCGCCCATGCGGTGCGCCACGCGGTCGAGCGCGCAGGGATCGATCCGGCCGAGATCGAGGATGTGGTGATGGGCGCGGCCCTGCAGCAGGGCTCGACCTCGACCAATGTCGCGCGTCAGATCGCGCTGGCCGCGGGCCTGCCGGCCAGCGTCGCGGGGATGAGTCTGGACCGCCAGTGCGCCTCGGGTCTGATGGCCATCGCCACGGCGGCCAAGCAGGTAATCGTCGACGGCCAGACGGTCGCGGTCGGCGGCGGGCTGGAGAGCATTTCGCTGGTCCAGAACCAGCATATGAACCTTTACCGCTTCAAGGATGAGACGCTGCTGAAGCAGGCGCCGCACATCTATATGTCGATGCTCGAAACGGCCGAGGTGGTCGCCGACCGCTACGGCATCTCCCGCGACGCCCAGGACGAATACGCCCTGCAGTCGCAGCAGCGTACCGCCGCAGCCCAGGCCGCCGGCTATCTGGACGCCGAGATCGTGCCGATGACCACCACCATGCAGGTGATGGACAAGGCCACCGGCCAGACCTCGGCGAAAGAGGTCACCCTGTCGAAGGACGAGGGCAATCGCCCGGAGACCACGCTGGACGGCCTGTCGTCGCTCAAGCCCGTCTTTGGCGGCGGCGAGAAGATCGAGCAGGGCCGGTTCATCACCGCCGGCAATGCCAGCCAGCTGTCGGACGGGGCCTCGGCCTCCGTCCTGATGGATGCAAAGGATGCCGAAAAGCGCGGCCTGACGCCGCTGGGCGCCTATCGCGGCATGGCCGTGGCCGGTTGCGAGCCCGACGAAATGGGCATCGGGCCCGTCTTCGCCGTGCCCAAGCTGCTGAAGCGTCACGGCCTGACGGTCGATGACATCGGCATCTGGGAGCTGAACGAGGCGTTTGCCGTACAGGTTCTGTACTGCCGCGACCGGCTGGGCATTCCCAACGACCGGCTGAATGTCTCGGGCGGGGCCATTTCGATCGGCCACCCCTATGGCATGTCGGGCGCGCGCATGACCGGCCATGTGCTGATCGAGGGCAAGCGACGTGGAGCGAAATACGGCGTCGTCACCATGTGCGTCGGCGGCGGCATGGGCGCGGCCGGCCTGTTCGAGATCTACTAGACCGAAATCGGTTCAGTTGGACGTCTGTCCAACCGGGCTCAGATTTCGGTCCAGTATCATTCTGGAGCCTGATCCACGGTATCGGCGGAATCGCGAAAGCGATTCCACCTCAACCGATCAGGCTCTAGATCTCGGGCACCGATTTTTCCCCGCCCGGGGGGATGGCCATCAGCGACGAGACAAACAGGTCGCGCCACAGGGCGACGTCCGACTCCCGCACAACCTGCATCAGGGCCCGCCAGCGGTCCTTGCGCTCGGCCAGCGGCATCGCCAGAGCGCGGCTGAGGGCGTCGGAAATCTCTTCGCGGCTGAAGGGGTTGATCAGCAGGGCCTCGGTCATCTCCTCGGCGGCGCCGGCAAAGCGCGACAGGATCAGCACGCCGGGATCCTCGGGGTCCTGGGCCGCAACATATTCCTTGGCGACCAGATTCATGCCGTCGCGCAGGGGGGTCACCAGACCGACCCGGGCCGCGCGATAGATGCCGGCCAGCTGGTCGCGCCGATAGGTGCGGTTCAGATAACGGACCGGCTGCCAGTCGACATCGCCGTAGGTGCCGTTGACGTGACCGGCCAGGCTGTCGAGGCGGCCGCGGATGTCCTGATAGGCATCGACCTCGTCGCGGGACAGGGGCGTGACCTGCAACAGGAAGACCTTGCCCCTCTGCTCCGGCTTGTCCTTGAGGAACTGCTCATAGCCGAGCAGCCGCTGTTCCAGCCCCTTGGAATAGTCCAGCCGGTCGACTCCGACGATCATCGAACGGAAGGCCGACGACGCCGCCATCCGGTCGTAGGTGCGCACACCCAGGGCCGAGTTCCGCGCCTCGACGAAGGCATCCACATCGATGCCGATCGGAAAGACACCGGTCTGGACGCTCTTGCCGAAGGCCATCAGGGCATCATTGGGCAGCAGCCGGCCATGAATGCCCGGCTCCGACGCCACATAGTCGCGGAACAGGTCCAGCCATTCCCGAGTGTGGAAGCCCAGCAGGTCAAAGTCGAACAACGATTCCACCAGTCGCCGGTGATAGGGCAGGGTCACCAGCAGCTGGCGCACCGGCCAGGGCGTGTGCAGGAAGAAGCCGATCCGGTTCTTGATGCCGCGGCGGCGCAGGTCCCGGGCCAGCGGGATCATGTGATAGTCATGGATCCAGATCAGGTCGTCGGGCTGGATCAGCGGGGCCAGGGCCTCGGCGAACCGGTCGTTGGTCCGCTCGTAGCCCTCGCCGAAGGACCGCTCATAGGCTGACAGGTCCACCCGGTGATGGAACAGCGGCCACAGCGTCTTGTTGGCATAGCCGTTGTAGTATTCGTCGACGTCCTGGGGCTCGAGGTCGACGAGGGCGACGGTGACGCCCGCCCGATCCTCGATCTGGGCTTCGGGCTTCCATTCAGGCGTGGTGTTTCCGGACCAGCCGAACCACAGGCCGTCGTATTTCCTGAGCGCCGCCGACAGGGCCATGGCCAGCCCGCCGGCCGACCCCGCCGAGGGGTCGGTGGGCGCCGAAACGCGGTTCGAAACGACGATCAGGCGGCTCATCGCACATCCGTCCACGAACGGCTGAGCAGGATGGCGCAGTTGATGATGCCCACCAGCGAATAGGTCTGCGGATAGTTGCCCCACAGCTCGCCAGACTCGACGGCGATGTCCTCGCTGAGCAGGCCGGCATGGGTGCGGCGGGCCAGCATCTCCTCGAAGATGGCGCGGGCCTCCTCGTCGCGACCGTTCTGGTGCAGGGCCTCGATGAACCAGAAGGTGCAGAAGTTGAAGGCCGTCTCGGGCTCGCCGAAGTCGTCGGGCTCCACATAACGGAACAGGAAGGGGCCCTTCTTGAGATCGCGCTCGATCACCTCGAAGGTGCGGGCCATCCGCGGGTCGTCGAGGGACAGGAAGCCGACATCCGTCAGTTGCAGCAGCGAAGCATCCAGTTCCGTGCCGCCGAAGCTGGCAGCGAAATGGCCCTCCTCCTCAAGAAAGGCCTCGGTCTCAATCCGCTCACGGATGATGCGCGCCTTGTCGGCCCAGTCAGCGGCGCGATCCTTGAGCTCCAGATGGAGCGCAGCCTTGGCCAGCCGGTCGCAGGCCGCCCAGCACATGACCGCGGAATAGGTGTGGACCCGGGCGAAGGTGCGGAACTCCCACAGGCCGGCATCGGGCTGATCGTGCATATCGAAGGCGCGCTGGCCGACCCGCTCGAGGGCGTGGAAATCTTCCAGCGTACCTGGACGGATCATCCGCTGGTCATAGAAGGCCTGCACTAGCGGCAGGACAATCTGTCCGTAGACGTCGTGTTGCAGATGCTCGCGCGCCTGATTACCGACGCGCACCGGCTTCATGCCGCGATAGCCCTCGACGGTGTCGGTGATCCGCTCGTCGATGTCCTCTTCCAGACCGACGCCATAGACCGGCTGGACGTGGCCGCCGTCGGCTTGGTCGACCAGGTTGCGGAGATAGACGAGGTAGTTCTCGAGAATGTCGACGGCGCCGAGGCGGTTGAGGGCGCGCACCGTGTAGTAGGCGTCGCGGATCCAGCAGTACCGGTAGTCCCAGTTGCGGCCGCTGCCGGGGAATTCGGGGACCGAGGTGGTCAGGGCGGCGACAATGGCGCCGGTTTCCTCATAGGCACACAGTTTCAGGGTGATGGCGGCGCGGATCACCGCCTCCTGCCAGTCGAGCGGCAGATAGAGTTTGCGCACCCATTCCTGCCAGTAGGCCACCGTGCGGTCACGGGCGGCGATCAGCCCCGGGCCGACGTCCTGATCGAAGGCCTCATCGGGGCCGAAGAAGAAGGCCATCGGCTTCTCGAGCCGGAAGACCCGCTCATTGACGATGTGGCTGACCGGACAGTCGGTGGTCAGGCGGAAGGTGGCGCCGGTGCACAGATAGCGGATGTGATTGGAGCCATGGGTACAGTCGGCGAGACGCGCGCCCCAGTCGGCGGCGGGCCGCAGCCGGATGGCGATGCGGGGCGTCCCGGACAGGGGCCGGATCAGCCGCCCGAAGGCCAGCGGGCGATAGGTCCGCTGCTGATGCGCATGGCGCGGACAAAAATCGATGATCTCGAGGGAGGCCCCATCGACCGCATGGAGAACGGTGCGGAGAACCGGTGTGTTGCGCACATAGGCCTGCTCGGCGCCGACCTGGTCTTCCAGCACAATGTCCCAGAAGCCGTGGTCCGGATCGCTGCCGTCCATTAGGGCCGAGAACAGCGGATCGCCGTCGACGCGCGGCGCACAGGCCCAGACATAACGTCCCTGACGGTCGATCAGGGCACTGACGGCACAGTTGCCGATCGGGGCAAGGTCGACGGAAGGCTTCATCGGGCGGCCTCGGCCACTTGCGCCAGCCAGTCGGTGACGGCGCGGGTGTCGGCCAGACCATAGCGGGCGGCGCTGACCCAGCGGGGGTCGACCAGTATGCCAAAGCCGCCGGCGGCCTCTGCGGCGCGAAAGGCGGCTTCATCCGTGCGGTCGTCGCCGATCATGACGGGGCGGGCCCCGACAAAGGGGGCCTCGGCGAGGAAGGCGGCCAGGGCCAGCCCCTTGTCAGCATCGCCGCCCTTGAGCTCGACCACCATATGCCCGGGCTGGAGGTGCAGGCCGTGATCCCGGGCCAGGGTTGTCGTGGCGTGGCGGACGCCGGCAGCCCGGTCCGGGGCGTTGCGATAGTGGACGGCGACACCCACGCCCTTGTTCTCGATCTCGACGCCGTCGGCGATTTCGGCGCCAAGGGTCTGCGTCAGACCTTCGACGGCCAGGGCCACATCGGCTTCGGCGCCGCGCGTCTCGATGCGTCCGTCCGGCGAGCGACGCTCGAGGCCGTGGACGCCCGCTACCGGGATCACCCGCCCCTCGAGGATGCGATCGACGTCGGCGAGTGCGCGGCCGCTCAGCACCGCCACCCGACCGTCCAGCGCCCCAGTCAGGGCGTCCAGCAGACGCGAGCGACGCGGATCGGGGCCAACGTTCTCGGGCCGGGATTCAATCGGGGCCAGCACGCCGTCGAGGTCCAGAAACAGGGCCAGCGGCCCGCGGTTTCGCAGCAGGGACGCGGGCGCCGGGGGCGGCGCGAGGTCTCGGGGGTCGGTCGGGGCGATCACGGCAGTCATCAGGTCGGGTCGGATCTTTCTCATGGCAGGGGGCAACACCGGAACGGGTGCCCGCACTCTCGGAAGGGACCATCCAACGGGGGAGGAAGACGGTCAGCTCGGGGTGGCGGACCTGCTAACGCCCCGCTGCGGCAAAGGTTGTCGCCTAACTGCGATCCGGTCAAACCGCCGGGTCCCGGGATCGCGGGAACGGGCTCCGGCATTGTGAAACCCGGCGGGATGCGGCAAATCCTGCGGCTTCTTCTCCGGCGGGCCGATACCGGCCGATCTGACGCGCGTGACATGACCCAGCCCCCCTTCGATGCCGACACCACCCGGTCCATTACCGATCACGCCCGGAGGGTGATCCGGTTGAACCGCGAGGCCCTGGAGGCGCTGGAGAACGGCCTGGACGACAGCGTGGCACGGGCCTGCTCCGTGATCCTGTCGCGGCCCGGCTATCTGGTGGTGACCGGCATGGGCAAGTCCGGTCACATCGGCGGCAAGCTGGCGGCGACCCTGGCCTCGACCGGCACCAATGCCTTCTTCGTCCACCCGGCCGAGATGAGCCACGGCGACCTCGGCATGCTGCGCGATGACTGCACCCTGCTGGCCATCTCGAACTCGGGCGAGAGCCGCGAACTGCGCGATCCGCTAATCTTCTGCCAGCGGCGCGGCATTCCGGTGATCGGCATGACCCAGCGACCGCAAAGCTTCCTCGGCCGCAACAGCGCCGTGCTGCTGCAGCTGCCGCAGGTGGCCGAGGCCTGTCCGAACAATCTGGCGCCGACCACCTCGACCCTGATGACGCTGGCGCTGGGCGATGCCCTGGCCATGGTGCTGATGGAGCGGCGTGGCTTTTCCGCCGAGGCCTTTGGCCTGCACCACCCCGGCGGCAAGCTGGGCATGGGTCTGCAGAGTGTGCGCGACTGGATGGGCGATCGCCCGCGCAAGGTGGCCGCCGTCACCCGCGACACCCCCTTTGCCGAGGTCATTTCAGCCATCACCGAGGGCATGAAGGGCGCGACTGCCGTGGTCGAGGCCGATGGACGCCTCGCCGGGATCGTCACCGACGGCGATGTGCGCCGCGCCTTTGGCCGCGAGCCGACCTCGCTCAAGGACCTGACCGCCGGCGACCTGATGAGCGCCAGCCCGAAGCAGGTGTCGCCCGATGCACGGATGAGCGACGCGGTCGACATCCTGACCCAGAACCGCATCTCGACCCTGCTGGTGGTCGAGGACGAGCGGCCGGTCGCGATTATCCACCTCGCCGAACTGATGCAGGCGGGTTACGTCTCCTGACATGACCCGAGTTTGTATCGACGCCATGAACATCGGCCTGGCCAAGGGCTCAGGCATTGCCACCTATGGACGCAATCTGATTGACGGCCTGAACGGGGCCGGATTCGAGAGCCAGATTCTGTATGGCCCCGGCCAGAACTATGCCAAGCGGGCGATCCTGAACGAGATTGCGCTGATCGACCCGGTCGCCGCCAAGGGCAAGAAGTGGCGGGACCGGCGGGAATTGATCCTCACGCCCCTCGGTGCAACCGCGCGCCCCGTTCCAATCTCCGACAATGTCGTGTGGCCCGCCCGGGGAGGGGGACGCCCCAAGGTGCAGGATTTCTGGAGCGCGCCCCGGTTGTTTGGCCGGGCAGATCAGTGGTGGGGGCTGACCAAGGGGTTCACCCCCGTCAGCTTCCAGGGATCCGGCGACACCCGGGTTCCGGACATCATGCACTGGACCACCGTCATGCCCCTGAAGGCGCGGGGCGTGGCCAACCTCTACACGATCCACGACCTGATCCCACTGAAGCTGCCGCACACCACACTGGACAACAAACGGCGGTTCATGCGGGTCAGCCGGGACATCGCCCGACAGGCCGATCACATCGCTGTCGTGTCCGAGGCCACGCGCCGTGACGTCATCACCCTGCTGGGCGTGCCGGAGGACCGGGTGACCAACACCTGGCAGGCTGTCTCCGTGCCGCCGAAGCATCTGGCCCGCACCGATGAAGAGGTCGCCCGCGAGCTGGAGGGCGTCTTCCGTCTGCCGTGGAAGGGATATTTCCTCTGGTTCGGGGCCATAGAGCCCAAGAAGAACCTGGCGCGCGTCGTAGAGGCCTATCTGGCGGCCAATGTCGACCAGCCTCTGGTCATTGTCGGCGGTCGGGCCTGGCTGGAGGAAGACGAACTCCAGCTGATGCACCAGGCCCGCACGGACAAGAAGATCCGCAAGAAGAAGCTGAAATTCTTCCAGTACCTGCCCTTTTCGGTGCTGGTCTCCCTCATCAGGGGGGCACGCGGCACCCTGTTCCCGTCCCTGTATGAGGGGTTCGGCCTGCCGGTGCTCGAGTCGATGGTTCTGGGCACGCCGGTCATGACCTCAAACGTCTCCTCCCTGCCCGAGGTGGCCGGGGACGCCGCCCTGATGGTCGACCCCTATGATGTGCACGCCATGACCCGCCATATCCTTGCCCTGGCGTCGGACGATGACCTGTGCGCCGAGCTGTCGGCCCGGGGTCGGGTGCAGGCCGCGAAATTCAGCCCCGAGGCCTATCAGGAACGACTCCGCACCCTTTACGCCAAACTGTCCTGAGCATGACCCGCACCGTCCTGTTCGATGCCGGGCGTCTGCTCCAGCGCAGCGGGCGCACCACACCCACGGGGGTGGACCGGGTCTGTCTGGCCTATGCCGAATGGCTGATGGGGCACCCCGATGTGCGCTTCGTCCCGGTCCGCAGCCGCGGCGATTCGCTGAAGGCGCTGGACCGGAAATGGTTCGGTGAGCTGGCCGCGTCGTTGCGCGAGCGCTGGACCGGCAACGGTGTCGGCGAGGCCGAGCGGACCCTGACCGACCTGCTGGCCCGTCCGCGCGGCGCGCGCTCGCTCTCCGGCCCCGTCAGCCGCGAGCGGGAGCCCCGGCGGCAGGCCATGACTCGGCTGTTGATGTCGCGGGCCCTGCCCGAGGTCAGCCGGGGTACGCTCTACGTCAATGTCGGCCACAGCGGCCTGACCCGTCCGCGCCTGCTGTCGAAGCTGGCGGGGGACGGCGCCCGGTCGGTGCTGATGGTCCACGACCTGATCCCCATTACCCATCCGGAATATTGCCGCCCGGGCGAGGGCGCACGGCACCGCACGCGGATGCGGCTGGCCGTGAAACAGGGGTCGGTACTCGTGGTGAACTCTGACACCACCGCCAAGGTCCTCAAGGCGTTTGCCGAGCGAGAGGGGCTGGCGACACCGACCGTCGTCGTCGCCCATCTGGGTCTGGAACCGCCCTTCACCGAGCCCGGCTGGCGGCCGGCCGAGCGGCCATATTTCGTCCATGTCGGCACGGTCGAGGCGCGCAAGAACCTGACCTTCCTGCTGACCCTGTGGCGGCGTCTGGAAGAATTGAGAGGTGCAGAGACCCCGGCCTTGGTGCTGATCGGGCGCAATGGCTGGGAGAATGAGTCGGTCATGGATCATCTGGAGCGGTCGCCGCCGCTGCAGGGACTGGTGCATCAGGCCTCGGAACTGCCGGACGCCGCCCTGTCGCGGCTGATGCGGGCCTCGCGCGGGGTTCTGGCCCCCTCGGCGGTGGAGGGCTTTGACCTGCCCGCCGTCGAGGCCATGGCCATGGGTGTGCCCCTGATCGCCTCGGACATTGCGGCGCACCGGGAACTGGTGCCCAGGGCGAAACTGATCGACCCGCTGGACGGCCCCGGCTGGCTGAAGGCGCTGGACCGGGCCGCGCGCGGGGACATGCAGCCCCCGCCCTACAAGCCGCCGAGCTGGCGCACCCATTTCCAGATCGTGGCCGAGGCGCTGGCGATGAAGCCCGGCATCTGACGGCCTGGCCCGGTCGGCACGACTGGCGCGCCCCCTGAAAGGCCGGTAAGTCAGACGCATGGCCCGTCGTCTTGCCCTCCCTGCCCTGTTGTCCGCCCTGGCGCTTGCCGGCTGCTCCACGCTGCCGGTCGAGGGACCGTCGGCGCGCGATGTGACCGGACAGGCCGGCGCCCAGACCTATGCCGTGGTCGAGCTGGATGCGGCCATCAGCCAGATGTTGAGGGCCGTGCCGACGGAAGCGAGCGCCTCGCTGGCCGGAGCTGAAAGCACGGCCCCGCTCGACCGGATCGGGGTTGGCGATACCTTGTCCGTCTCGATCTATGAGCCCAGCGGGGCCCTGTTCGGGGCGCGCGGCGGCGGCGGCACGGTGCAGGGCGCCAGCCAGACCCTGCCCATGGCCGTGGTTGCCGACAGCGGCACCATCCAGATTCCCTTTGCCGGAGCCGTTTCCGTCGAAGGCCTGACCGCCGCCGAGGCCGGGGCCGCCGTGCGCCGCGCCCTGATCGGGCGGGTCGGCAATCCGCAGGTGACGGTGACGGTGGCCGAGGCCCCCTCGACCGGGGTGACGGTGCTG
>JAHJYN010000238.1 GCA_018826885.1 Alphaproteobacteria bacterium
CCCTGCCGGACGGGGCGACTCTGGTGGCCTTTTCCGATGTGACCGCCCAGCGGGCACTGGAGCAGGCCCTGGCCGAGCGCGAGGCGGCGCTGGCCGAGAGCCAGGCGCTGAAGCGGGAATTCGTCGGCAGTGTCTCGTACGAGCTGCGCACGCCGCTGACGACCATCGTCGGCTATTCCGAGCTGCTGGAGGCTTCGGGCGAACTGCCGGATCGCAGCCGCCAGCATGCGGGGGCCATCCGTGTGGCGGCGACCCAGCTGGCCCGTTCGATCGACGATGTGCTGGACATGGCCCAGATCGATGCCGGCGAGATGGACCTGTCGATCCAGCCGATCCGTCTGGCCGACCTGTTGACCGAGGCGGCCGAGGCGGTCCGGGCCCGGATCGAGGGGCGCGGGGCGCGGCTGACGGTCAGTGTTCCGCGCGGCATCGGCGAGATCGAGGCCGACCGCACCCGCGTGGCCCAGGCGCTGGATCATTTGCTGGACAACGCCGCCCGGGCGGTCTCCGAAGGCGGTCTTGTGACGCTGGAGGCCGTGGCCGGTGAGGGCGAGGTGCGTCTGCGCGTTTCCGATACCGGGCGCGGCATTCCCTATCACCTGCAGCCGCATGTGTTCGACCGGTTCGTGCGGCGCGAGCGGGGCGGGCCGGGGGTGGGGCTGGCCCTGACCAAGGCGCTGGTCGAACTGCACGGCGGCTGGGCCGAGGTCGAAAGCGTGCCGGGGGAGGGGGCAACCTTCAGCCTGCACCTGCCCCGGGTGGGGGCGGCGTCCACCGCTGGCGATCTGGAACGCTTTGACACGGCGGGCCCGGCTCACTAACCCGTCGCGGCACCGCTGCCGAGGGAAAGACCATGGCCAGACCGCTTCTGAAGACCGCCCTGATCTATGATTTCGACGGCACCCTTGCCCGCGGAAACATGCAGGAGGTCAGCTTCATCCCCTCGGTCGGGATGGAGAAGGGCGCCTTCTGGGAAGAGGCCGAGACCCTGACCCGTCAGGCCGATGGCGACGGCATCCTGATGTATATGCAGCTGATGCTGCAGCGGGCGCGCGAGAACGATGCGCCGATCACCCGGCGGACGCTGCGCGACCACGGCCATGATGTGAAGCTGTTCGACGGGCTGAAGACCGACCTGACCGGTCCCGGCTGGTTCGACCGGATGAACGCCTTCGGTCGCCACTACGGGCTGGATATCGAGCACTACATCATCTCGGCCGGGCTGGAGGAGATGATCGACGGCTGTCCGATCCGCGACCAGTTCCATCACGTGTTCGCGTCGAAATTCGTCTACGACAAGGACGGGGTGGCCGTCTGGCCGGCGGTCGGCGTCAACTACACGACCAAGACCCAATATCTGTTCCGCATCAACAAGGGCGTGCTCAACCACTATGAGCATGACCGCATCAACCGCTTCATCCCCGATGCCGAGCGCCCGGTGCCGTTCGAGCGGATGATCTTCCTCGGCGACGGCGACACGGACGTGCCGACCATGAAGATGATGCACACCAAGGGCGGCTTTTCGATCGCCGTATATGACCCCCGCAACAGCGAGCGTGACCAGCAGAAGATCTATTCGCTGATCAGCGAGGACCGGGTGAATTTCGTGGCCGCCGCCGACTATCGCGAGGGCTCGCCGCTGGACCTGATCGTCAAGGGACTGGTCGGCCGGATCGCCGTCAATGCCGGGACCATGCCGGCGGGCTGAAGCCGTCTAGCGCCCGCCCGCGCGCTGCCAGGCGTCCCGGACGGCGATCAGGCGCGACGGCACCAGACCCTTCAGCGTGGCCCCCTCGCCGGTGCGTTTCAGCCCGGCCTCCATGCCCTTTTGCCAGACGATCTGGACCGGGGTGGCGATGCCGGTCGGCAGGTCGACGATGAAGCCCTCGCGCGGCAGGCTGACCGAGCGGTCCAGCCGGATGCGCAGGCCCGATCGCGACTGGTCGATCAGCCGGCAGGTGTGCTCGACCGAAGGCGCCACGATCAGGGCGCGGCCGTCGATCGGGCTGCGGGGTTCAAGGCGACGCTCCAGGCTCATCCCGCAATAGAACCGGGCACACGGTTTCGATCCAGTTTAACGGTGACGTCGGCGGTCACGCCGCCCGCCAGCATGCGCCGGGTGATGCGCTCGAAATACTGGATGAAGTCGGCCAGACGGGCGCGCTCGTCGGCGGGCAGGTCGGCGGGGTCGATGCCCAGCAGGTCGGCCTCCTGCTGGCAGCGCCAGTCCAGCACGACGTCAAACGACGGGGCCTGAAGGAAGAGGATGGCGTCGAGGCTGTCGGCGAAGGCGCGGTACGGCCCGGCGATCCGGTCGTTGATCGCGGCCCGCCAGCGTCCGTCGGCATCGCGGGTCTGTTCCAGCGCATTGACGGGGCGGTCGAGGGCGGCCGCAGCCTCGGCCTCCACGCCCAGACACCAGGCGTCGATCAATATGGCCGAGGGGCGCCCATGGTACGGCCGCCAGCGGTCCCTGGGCAGACGGTCGTCGCCGCGCTTGTCGAAGTCGGGCAGCCAGGTGGTGTCGTCGGGGCCCGCCGCCGACAGCTGGTCCATGAGGTCGTCCAGCAGCCCGAGGTCGTGGGTGCCCGGCGGGCCGCGCATGACGAACAGCGGGTGGACGTCGCGGGCCATGGCCTCGCGCTCGGCCCGGGTCAGATAGACGTCGTCGATGGAAATCTGGGCGGCGCCAAAGGCGTGAGCGGCGGCGCGGGCCAGGGTGGTCTTGCCGGACCCCTGCGCCCCCACAATGGCGATGCGGGCGGGGCGTCCGGCAGGCGCTGCCTCGATCAGCCGTCCGACGAGGGCGAGCAGGTCCGGCGCGATCCGGGGACCGGACACCTCAGTGCTGGTTTTCGGGCAGGCGCACGATCAGCCCGTCCAGATCGTCGGACACCCGGATCTGGCACGACAGGCGCGAGTTCGGCTCGACGTTCTCGGCGAAATCCAGCATGGACTCCTCCATGGCGCTGGCCCGGCCGGTCTCGGCGGCAAAGGCCTCATCGACATAGACGTGGCAGGTGGCGCAGGCGCAGGCCCCGCCGCAATCGGCGTCGATGCCGGGGACATTGTTGCGGATCGCCCCCTCCATGACGGAGAGGCCATTCTTGACCTCCACGACATGTTCGGTGCCGTCATGCTCGATATAGGTGATCTTCGCCATCAGGCCGGAGCCTTGGCCTTCTTGCGCGTGGGCGAGACCATCAGCTTCTTGGTTTCGGCGATCGCCTTGGCCGGGTTCAGGCCCTTGGGGCAGACCTGGGCGCAGTTCATGATGGTGTGGCAGCGATAGAGCTTGAACGGGTCCTCGAGGTCGTCGAGGCGCTTGTCGGTGGCGTCATCGCGGCTGTCGGCGATCCAGCGGTAGGACTGCAACAGGGCCGCGGGGCCCAGGTATTC
>JAHJYN010000239.1 GCA_018826885.1 Alphaproteobacteria bacterium
ACCTCGAAATCGAAGCCGTTCTGACCGACCGAATCCACGCCGTAAACGTCGTTGACCGTGTGCCAGCCCGCGTCTACCGCGCCATACCAGCCGTTCGGCTCAGCCGACGCCGCACCTGCACCAAGGGCGAGCGCCGCAGCGGCGCTGGACGCCAGGATAAAACTCTTAACACGCATCGGTGAATGCCCTCCGCAGCCTTCGTTGAAATGTGCGACGGACACGCCGCCTCGCGGGTTTAATAACAGCGCCCGCGCCACAGGTCGAGGCTCATGTGGCGCGGAAAGCGCCTAAACTGTGGCAGCGTGATACCGAAGATACAGCTTCAGGTCGCCTGACCTCGGATCTCCTGCGCCGTATCCGCGCGCAGCCGGGCGTCGCAGGCCGCGAATTCGTCCGCGGTATCGACGTCCCAGCCGCGCTCGACCGGCATCATATAGCCGACCGCCCCCTCGGGCCGAAAGCTGCGTTCCCGCCACAGGCGGTCCGGACGGGCGACATAGACGGCGCCGTTGACCACATAGGTGTCGACCAGGGTGTCGGGCGGGGCCTGCAGACCACCCCCCGCCTGCATCTGCACGTGGAAGGCGGCCGGCTTGGACAGGGGCGAGACACTGACCACCGCTGCCGCACCCGCCGACTCCGCCAGCGATACAGCCGCGTCGATATCCTCGGCCCGTCGCAACGGCGAGGTCGGCTGCAGCAGCACGACATAGTCCCAGTCGCCGCCGACCTGGCCCAGGGCATGCTCCACCGCGTCGATCACGGAGGCGTCAGGGCCCGACAGGGCCGCCGGCCGGACAAAGGGCGCCGGACAGCCCATCTCTGCCGCCAGCTCGAGCACCGCCGGATCGTCGCTGGAGACCACAATCCGGTCCAGCACCTGCGAGGCCCGGGCCGCCGCCAGGGTCCAGCCGATCATCGGACGACCCGCCAGCATGCGCGTGTTCTTGCCGATCATGCGGCGCGATCCCGCCCGTGCGGGAATGACGCCGATCACCCGCCTGTCGCCGATCATGGCACCCTCCGCGCGCGGCCCATCCGCCGCCGCCCCATCTGAGCGCGCGCCGGCTTATGGACGGTTAACGGGATCGGTCACGCGCCCGGGTTCTTGCGTCCCTGCCGCCACCGCCTATCCTGCCGCCATGTCCGTCCCCCCGCCCTCTTCGGCCCTGCCCGCCCGGACCGGACCCCTGCGCCATCTGTCGATCGTGCGGGCCCTGATGCTGCGCGAGCTGATCACCCGCTATGGCCGCGAGGGGCTGGGCTTTCTGTGGGTCATCGGCGAGCCCCTCGTGTTCTGCCTCGGCGTGGTGCTGATGTGGAATCTGATCCGGCCCGAATATGAGCATGGCATCCGGCTGGGCCCCATGGTCATGACCGGTTATATGGCCCTGCTGCTGCTGCGCCATCAGATCAGCTTCAGCCTGTCGGCCCTTCAGGCCAACACCGGCCTGCTGCATCACCGGGCGATCGCGGTCCTGCACCTCTATGCCGCGCGCAATGCACTCGAGTTTCTCGGCACCACCGCCGCCTTCATGGTCGTCTATCTGTTGCTCGGATTCCTGGGAGAGGTCTCCCCGCCGCAGGACTGGAGCCTCGTCTTCGGCGGCTGGTTACTGCTGGCCTTCCTTGGTCTGGGGCTGGCCCTGATCCTCAGTGCGCTGGCCCAGCGGTTCGCCTTCATGGAGCGGATCGTGCCGCTGCTGACCTATGCCCTGATCCCCATGTCGGGCGCCTTCTTCATGGCCTCATGGGTGCCGCCGGTCTGGCGCGACGCCTATCTGCTGATCCCCCTGCCCCATGCGGTGGAGATGATCCGGGCCGGGGTCTTCGGCCCCTTTGTCGAGACCCACTATGACGGCCTCTATGCCTTCGGCTGGGGACTGGGGCTCAATCTGCTGGGCCTGCTCCTGATCGCCGGGGCGCGCGACCGGATCGACGCCGAGTGACCCGGACGTTTCGAAGCGATAGCCTGTTTCGCCTGCGCGGGTTATCAGTCGCCCCATGACCGATCCCATGCCGGAAGCTGCCCCTGACCGCCTGTCGTCCCGCCCGGGTCTCCGACTGCCTGACCTGCCGCCTTGGGCGCCGTCCTGGCCCTTCCTGATCTGCGTCATCCTGCCGACGCTGCTGGCGGCCGTCTATTTCCTGCTGATCGCCTCGCCCCGTTATGTGTCCGAAGCGCGCTTCATCGTCCGTCAGGCCGGACAGGGTCAGCCCGATGCCCTCGGCCTGACCCTGCAGGGCGTCGGACTCAGCGCCACCCAGACCGATGCCTTCGCCGTCCATGACTATATGCGCTCGCGCGATGCGGTGGCCGAGCTGGATCAGTCGCTGGACCTGTCCCGCCTGCTGGGACCGCCGGGCGCCGACATCGTCTCGCGCTGGCCCCGTCCCTGGGAAAGCCGCAGCCGCGAGGGCCTCTACAAGGGCTATCAGCGCTTCGTCACCGTCGGCTATGACGCCACCACCGGCATCAGCATCCTGCGCGTCGAGGCTTACCAGCCCGAGGACGCCCGCCGTCTGGCCGAGGCCCTGCTGACCGGCGGCGAGGGGCTGATCAACCGGCTGAACGCCCGCTCGGTCGCCGACGCCGTGACCCAGGCCGAAACCTCCCGCGACGAAGCCCGCGAACGGCTCAGCGAAGCCCAGCGCCGGCTGGTCGCCTTCCGCAACCGCGAGCGCTTTATCGACCCCTCCATGGTCGCGGCCGAGGGCGCCGGCCTGATCGGCGAACTGTCCGCCACCCTCGCCGGTCTGCGCGCCGAACGCGCCCAGTTGGCCGCCGAGGCCCCGCAAAGCCCTCAACTGCCCAGCCTCGACAACCGCATCGCCGCCTATGAGCGCCAGATTTCGGCCGAGCGCGCCAAATTGGCCGGAGAGGCCTCCTCGCTGGTGCCCGCCGTCAGCGCCTATGAGGATCTGGTCACCGAGCGCGAACTGGCCGACCGGCAGCTGTCCGAGGCCACCGCCGCCTTGCTCGCCGCCGAGCGCGACGCCCGGCGTCAGGCTCTCTATCTGCAGCGCGTGGTCAGCCCCAATCTGGCCGACGAGCCGATCCTGCCCCGCCGCTGGCTGTCGATCCTGATCGTCCTGATCGGCAGCCTGCTTCTGTACGGCATCGGCTGGCTGGTCTGGTCGGGGCTGCGGGAGCACCGGCAGCAGGGATGACGGACGGGATCACTCCTCCCGCGGATCCGGGTCTGGTGGTCACCGGACTGGCCAAGGCCTGGGCGCCCGGCCGGACCCCGGTCTTTGCCGATGTCGACTTCAGCCTGTCGCGCACCGGCCGGCTGGCGCTGCTGGGCCGCAACGGTCAGGGCAAGTCGACCCTGATCAAGGTGCTGGGCGGGGTGCTCAGCCCCACCCGGGGCCAGATCCGCTGGCGCATGCCGGCCTCCTGGCCGATCGGCTTCGGGGGCGGCTTTCAGGGCAGTCTGTCGGGCCTCGACAACATCCGCTTCCTCGCCCGTCTGTACGAGCGCGACTTCGACCATCTGCTGGCCCGCGTCGATGATTTCGCCGAACTGGGCAGCGCCCTGAAACAGCCGGTCAAACACTATTCCTCGGGGATGCGGGCGCGCCTCGCCTTCGGCCTGTCGCTGGCCATCGAGTTCGACTGCTATCTGATCGACGAAGTGGTCGCCGTCGGCGACGCCCGCTTCCAGGACAAATGTCGCGAGGAACTGTTCGCGCGCCGCGCCGACCGGGCCTTCATCATGGCCTCGCACGACACCCATCTGGTCGAGCGCGAATGCGACCGCGCCCTGATCCTGGAGGGCGGGCAGGCGCGCCTCTACGACAATGTCCACGAGGCCGTCGAGGCCTACGGCTTCCTGAGGGCGGCCTGAGAGGCGCGCCTCAGCGCCGCGACAGCCACAGCATCCAGTCTTCCGGCTGATCCTTGTCCAGCAGCTGGGCGCGGGTCACCGGCACCAGCTGGCTGTCAAAGGTCACCGTCCGCAGTCGCTGATAGACTCCGACCAGCTGCTCCAGCAGCCCCAGCGGGTCCGAACAGCGGGCGTGGTTGAACTCCAGCAGGATCTCGGGCCGGTCGCGGATGATCAACGGCCAGGCCCCCTCCAGCACGGCCTCCTCTGCCCCCTCCACGTCGATCTTGAGGAAGTCGACCTTGGGCCACTCTGCCAACAGGGTGTCCAGCCGGCCACTCCGGACCCGGGTCATGCCGGCATGATCGGCGCGCTCGTCGCCGACAACGCGCGCGTTCTTGGGGTCATCCTCGCGCATCTCGAACGTCAGCATCTTGTCGTCATGGGCGCCGACCGCCTGCTCGAACACGGTGGTCCGGTCGCCGAATCCGTTGACGCCGACCGTCCGGCGCAACAGCTCGGCCGTATGGGGATGAGGTTCAATGGCGGCCACGCGCCCCTCGGGCCCGACCAGATCCGCCAGCAACAGGGTGAAATAGCCGTGGTTCGCTCCGGCATCGACAACCGTCATGCCCGGTTTGATCCGTTGCGCCAGGATCGGCGTCATCCACGGCTCCCATATGCCGTCCATCAGCAGATGCGGCGTAAAGCCGACATCGCGGGCGGTCAGGAACATCTTGTAGCGGCCCATGGCGCGGCACAGCATCACGCCGTCACCCAGATAGACAGCCTTGGCCAGCGCCCGGCTGCGCCGCTCCAACTCCCAGCGATCGACCGTCAAAAGCTCATTGTGGCCGAGGAGATTCAGTTCGGGCGACGACGCGGGTTCCACAACCATGTCCTGGGCTGAAAAGACTGACGTCCGTCTCATGCGGCCAACCCCTTCAGGACGCAACCTTTGCGGCCCGTCCCGGTCGGGGCAGGGAGGCGTTCTGCCCGGCTGGCTCTGGCCATCGGGCTCTGCTAGCTCTGCCCCGACGGGGCGGAGACCGCCGCTCAGGGGGTAGAATGCTGATCCAGTCTATCTTGCAGAAACTTCGTGCCCTCGTGCTCGGAGCCGACATGGAGCGCCGCATCCTGACGGTTCGCGCGCCGCGTCGGGTGGCCCGTACGCGTCGCATCTGGACGGCGGCCCTGCAGGCTCGGGAATCCCTGCCATTCGGCCCCGCGCCGGACGTCGAGACGACGACCCGGTCCCGCGTCCCTTTCAGCAGGGGCCCGGTCCGCGCCGCCCGCGTCTGGACACCCGCCCTCGTGCGCCGGGTGTTCGCCACGCCCATGGAGGTCTTCCCGGAAGAGCCCGAGGACGTCGTCGAGCCCCCCCCCGCGCCGGCCGGGCCCGAGCTTGACCCCATTGAGATGCCCGCGCCCGCGCGCGAGCCGGAACCCGAGCCGGAAACGGATCCCGGACCTGAGCCCGAACCTGAGCCCGAGCCCGAGCCGGTGCCCGTCACCGTCCTCCCCGCCCCCGTCGAGACCCAGCGCTATTTCCCGATCAGCGCAGACATGGGCATTGCGCGGCTGACCGATGGCCATTTCGTCTATGTGGATCCGCTGGATGAAGCGGTTGGCGCCCACCTGATCGCCCGCGGATACTGGGAGTCCTGGATCCACAAGGCCGTCTGCGATCTGGTCCGGCCCGGCGATCACATCATCGAGGTCGGGGCCAATTTCGGCGTCTACACCCTGGCCATGGCCCGTCTGATCGGCGAAGAGGGCAGCCTGCTCAGCTTTGAGGCCAATCCGGATCTGGCGGCCCTGGTGGAGCGTTCCATCAAGTTCAATGGCTACGCCGGACGCGCGCGACTGGTGGCCAAGGCGGCGGCTGATGCCCCGGGGGAGCTGAGTTTTGGCGTATCCCGGCGCAACGCGGGTGGCGGCACGCTCTCGACGGACCCCAGTGGCCTCGGCACTGACAGCCGGCTGATCACCGTGCCCGCCGCCCGACTGGATGATGAGGCCGATCAGGACGTACGCCTGATCCGTATGGATGCCGAGGGCTCCGAGCCGCTCATCCTGCGCGGCGCCAAACGGTTGCTGAAGCGACCGGACATCGTGGTGATCATGGAGTGGGACATCATCCAGATGGCGTCGCGGACCGATGTGCCCGACTATGTGGCCTGGCTGTCGGGCATGGGATTCCGCTTCTGGAAGATCCAGTTTGACTCGACCCTGCTGGAGGTGCCGGCTGCCGACATGGCGACCCTCGGCTCCTGCGATGTGGTCATGTCGCGCGACGCTCCGCCGGGCGGACAGATCGCCTGACCGGCGGGCGGCCTCGGTCCTCCGGAGACAGCCGGGGGGGCCCCGGCCTGCGCGAACCGCGTGGCCGGAAGGTGCCTTACGCCCAGCCCCAGTCGGTCTCGGGCCACACGGCGTCGGCCCCGAAGGTGTCAGGCAGGAAGCGACCGTCGCCGAGGTCGGCCCAGATCGCCATCTTGAGCGCCACTCCGTCCGGAAGGGTGCCGGACTCGCGCGTCCCGTCCGCGCCGGGCAGCACCTGCGGAGTCGTCTCCAGCACAGCCTTGCCGACGATGAAGTCGTCTTCGCCGAGCCCCGGCAGGACCTGGGCACCCGCATCCCGGTCGCCGGACTCCGCCGGCGGGGCGTAGCTCCACCCGTTGAACCGCGGATCGTCAGACGGAATCAGGGATGTGAGTCCGTCTGCCGGCGAGTCCTGTCCCAGGAAGATGAAGTCTGCCGCCGTCAGGTCGGCCATGGTCACATCGTGCAGGATGATGACATCACCATTGCGGAGATTGATGGCTCCGTCGGAGGCGACCTGCCCGAAATTCCCGGCGATCTGCTCAAAGCTTGTGAAGCCGTGATCACGCAGATCGATACGGTCCTCTCCGGACGTGAAGTCGCCGATCACATCCCCGCCCGTGCCACGCTCAAAGACAAAGACGTCCGCGCCCGCTTCACCGAACAACACATCATTGCCGGCGCCACCGGTCATGACATCATCGCCGTCACCGCCCAGAAGCCAGTTGTCGCTGCTGCTGCCCACCATCAGATTGTCGAGGTCGTTCCCGACGCCAAAGGCCGTGGTGCCGACCAGGATCAGGTTCTCGACATTGGCATAGAGGTAGACACCGGCATTCGGCACCCGAACGTCCGCATAGACGGTGTCATTGCCACCGCCGACGTCCTCGAACGTCAGATCATCGCCGGTATCGACCCAGTAGAGGTCGTCGCCTGCGTCCCCGTCCAGAAGATCATAGTCGGCCTGGCGCGAGTCGCCGCGCAGGATGTCGTTCCCCTCTCCGCCGACCAGGATATCGGTGTCAAATGATCCGCCGCCCCACAGAATGTCATCGCCATTGCCCCCGTAGAGGGCATCGGCGCCGACGCCACCTTTCAGGACATCGTTGCCGTCACCCCCGACCAGAAAGTCGATCCCGTCGTCACCAAAGAGGCGGTCATCGCCAGCCTCTCCGAAGAGACTGTCATTGCCACTGCCTCCCAGGAGGGTGTCGTGTCCCTCGCCCCCCAGCAGGAGGTTCGCCCCCGAATTTCCGACAAGATAGTTGTCCAGGCCATTGCCCACGCCGTAGGTGTCCCCGGCGTCCGACGAAAGGGTGAGTTCCTCCACTCCGTCATAGAGGTAGAAGCCCGTCGACGCCGTCACCCGGTCATAGCCTTCGTCCGCGTTCTCGAAGATCAGGTCCGCCTGGGTATCGACGATATAGTGGTCGTTGCCGGCGCCGCCGTACATCCGGTCCCGGCCCGTACCTCCGTCAAGCACGTCGTTGTTTGTGCCGCCGTGCAGACTGTCGTCCCCGGCCCCGCCGTAGAGCTCATCCGCGCCGCCGCTGCCATCAAGGGTGTCGTTACCCGCGAGTCCGTAGAACACCTCGTGATCGTCCGTCCCGGACCACTGGTCGGCATCCATGGTGCCCATGAGCGAGTCGAGCGACCCCTCCGTAAAGGCATTGGGCTTGATGGACGGCTGACCCAGGAAGGCCAGAAAATAGTCCGGCGCCGATAGTCGTCCGTCCAGGTCGACGTCGGTCATCAGCCAGGTGTAGGTGCCGTCAAACCAGGTCCACATCTGGCCCACGCCGGTCGTCAGGTCGTCATTGCTGGAATAGCGGGCGCCCCAGATCAGGTCGAAGCCCGCGTTGTCCACCGCGCCCCGGAAGCCGAGATTGGCATTGCCCGAGCTGAGGTGCGAATAATCCAGTCGGTCCAGCTCGTTCAGACTGAAGTCGAGGATGAGGTTCACCGTGCCCGACGCCAGATTCGGCGTGTTCACCCCGGCATAGATGCGGAAGACATCGGCCCCGCTTCCGCCGGCAACCGTGCTGCCAACCTGACCCAGATAGAAATAGTCATCGCCGGCGCCGCCGTCGGCAAAGTCGGCCTCCAGACGGAAGTAGTCGTTTCCGGCCCCGCCATACATCTCGTCACCACCGACGGCGCTGTCGTCGGCGCGGCTGTCGAAAACATCATCCCCGGCCCCCCCGTCCATGATGTCCTTGCCGTCACCGCCGACCAGAATGTCATTTCCGCCCTCGCCGAACAGGCGATTTGTCGACCCGGCGTCCGTGCGCGATGTGTTGCGATGAAAGGCGGCATAAAGCGTATCGTCGCCGTCTCCGCCGCGCAGGGTGTCACTGCCCTCCTCGCCGACAAGATAGTCGTCGCCGTCGCCACCGTTCAGGGTGTCATTGCCTTCAGCGCCGAACAACTCATCATCGCCGCCAGCGCCGTCCGCCAGGTCGTCACCGGCCTCGGCGAAGTAGCGTTCGCCGCCGGCGCCGCCCGTCCACACGTCATTTCCCGGTGTCCCGTAGAAGACGGAAAAGGTGCCAGCCACGAAGGACTCGCGGCTGATCTGCGGCTGGCCTTCGAACGCCACCAGCACATCTGTGGCATCGAGGCGCTCATTGCCGTTGCGGTCGACGAACAGATAGGTCAGGCCGCCTTCGGTCCACGTCCAGATATCGATCGCCCCTGAGGCGCCCCCCGGAGCCGTATCCCCCTCGCGTAGCGGTCCGGAGAGAGGATCGTTGAAGCGGACGTAGGTGCCCGCGTTGACGCGCAGGTCGAGGCGGTCGCCGTCCGCGGTCGAAAAGTCAGCAATGACATCCGTGAACGCAGCGGTACTTGTCGGATTGTAGAGGTGGAGCATGAACCGGTCGGCCCCGCTCCCTCCGATCAGTCGGTCGATCGCGCTGTCCGCGTCCTGATCGAAAAAGTCGTCGCCCGCGCCCCCGTCGATGACATCGGCGCCCCCGCCGCCCAGCAGCGTATCATTGCCGTCACCCCCGAAAAGCTGGTCATCCCCGTCGCCGCCGTTGACGAAGTCATCTCCCCCGAGGGCGTGAACCACATCGTTCCCGCCGAACGCCTGAATTTCGTCCCGGTCCTCTGTGCCGGTCAGGGTGTCCGCGCCCTGCGTGCCCTGGACGTACAGTCGCTGCGGGCCGCCACGGTCCGGGGCGACCCCGGAGGGCATGATCACCGGTTCGCCAGCCTGAACTCGTCCGTCCGGTCGTGTGCGGTCCATCTTGCGTCTCCGTCTAGGGCGGAGTCGCCTGGCCGGGTCCCGACCCGTCCAGATCGATCAAGCGGCCTCCGGCGACTCCCGAAGGTCAGGGTGGTCCGGGCTGCGGTGCGCAGCCCGGACCCGGGCTTACGCCCAGCCCCAGTCGTTTTCGGGCGACAGGACGTCGGCGCCGGAAGTGTCGGGCAGGAAGAGGCCGTGGCCGAGGTCGGCCCACAGCGCCATCTTGAGCGCCACACTGTCCGGCAG
>JAHJYN010000240.1 GCA_018826885.1 Alphaproteobacteria bacterium
CCGTGGCAGTGCTTGAACTTGCGGCCCGAGCCGCAGGGGCACAGCGAGTTGCGGCCCGTGCGCTGCCAGCCTTCCGGCAGCATCTCGACCGGCATGCGCGACCGGTCGTCCCCGTCCAGACGGCCTTCCGGCAGCTGGGCGTTGGGGTTGGCCATTTCGTTCTCGCCGGTGCCGGGATTGAGGTGGATTTCCTCGAACTCGGGCATCTGGGGCGGCGGCTCGAAGCGGAACTCGACCGTCATCAGCCAGCGGGTCACATTGTGCCGCAGGTCGTAGAGCAGGCTTTCGAACAGGGCGAAGGCCTCGGTCTTGTATTCGTTCAGCGGGTCGCGCTGGCCATAGCCGCGCAGGCCGATGACGCCGCGCAGATGGTCCAGATGGACCAGGTGCTCGCGCCACTGCATGTCGATCATCTGCATCAGGAACTGCTTCTCCAGTCCCCGCATGCGGTCGTCGCCGATCAGTTTCAGCCGCTCCTCGGCGCGCGCATCCGACGCGGCCAGCAGACGCTCCTCGAACTCCTCGTTCGACACGCCCTCCTCGGCCGCCCACTCCTTGAGCGGCAGCTCCAGACCGAGGGTCGAGCGGACCTTCTCGTCCAGACCGTCGATGTCCCACTGCTCGGCATAGGCCTTGGGCGGCATATAGCGTTCGACCAGATCGTTGATCACATCGTGGCGGAACTCACCGACCAGCTCGGACATGTCGGTCGCGTCCATGAACTCCTGACGCTGTTCGAACACCGCCTTGCGCTGGTCGTTGACGACGTCATCGTACTTCAGGAGGTTCTTGCGGATGTCGTAGTTGCGCTGCTCGACCTTCTTCTGGGCCTGCTCGATCGCCTTGTTCAGCCACGGGTGGGTGATGGCCTCGCCCTCGGCCACGCCGAAGGTCTTCATGATCGAGTCCAGCCGGTCGCCGGCAAAGATGCGCAGCAGGTCGTCCTCGCAGGACAGGTAGAATTTCGACGTACCCGGGTCGCCCTGACGGCCGGTCCGGCCGCGCAGCTGGTTGTCGATCCGGCGGCTTTCGTGGCGCTCGGTGCCCAGAACGAACAGCCCCCCGGCCTCCAGCGCAATGGCGCGCTGTTCGGCGATCTCGGTCTTGAACTGGGCTTCCTGGGCGGCTTCGGCCTCGGGCGTGACCTCGACGCCCATGTTGCGCTGGTCCTGACGCCAGCGCTGCAGGCGCATCTCCAGGTTGCCGCCCAGCTGGATGTCGGTGCCGCGGCCGGCCATGTTGGTGGCGATGGTCACCGCGCCGGGCAGACCCGCCTCGGCGACGATGAAGGCTTCCTGCTCGTGCTGGCGCGCGTTCAGAACGCTGTGGGGGATACCCTTCAGCCGGGTCTCATAGCGGATGTCATACGCCGCATCGCCGGCCTTCTGGGCCTCCTTCTCGCGGCCCTTGAACTCGGCCTTGAGCGTGCGATCCACCTCGACCTTGTACTCATAGGTCTGCAGCAGCTTCGACAGGGTTTCCGACTTTTCGATCGAGACCGTGCCCACGAGGATCGGCTGACCCGCCAGATGGCGCTCGGCGATCAGTTTGGCGATGGCCTCATTCTTCTCGCGCCCGGTGCGATAGACCTCGTCATCATAGTCGATGCGCTGGATCGGCCGGTTGGTCGGGATCTCCATGACATCCATCTTGTAGATGTCGAGGAATTCCTGGGCCTCGGTCGCGGCCGTGCCGGTCATGCCCGACAGCTTGGAATACAGGCGGAAATAGTTCTGGATCGTGACCGAGGCCAGGGTCTGGTTCTCGGGCTGGATCTTGACGCCCTCCTTGGCCTCCAGCGCCTGGTGCAGGCCCTCGGACAGGCGGCGGCCCTGCATCATCCGGCCGGTGAACTCGTCGATCAGCATCACCTCGTCAGACCGGATGATGTAGTCCTTGTCGCGCAGGTACAGCGTATTGGCGCGCAGCGCCTGGTTGGCGTGGTGCACCAGGCTGATGTTGGCGGCGTCATACAGGCCGGTCGTGTCCTCGGCGAACAGGCCGCGCTCTTCCAGAATGGCCTCGATGGCCTCCGAGCCCTCTTCGGTCAGCAGTACCTGGCGCTGCTTCTCGTCGACCTCGAAATTGGCGGGGTCCTGAATCAGCTCCTTGATGATGCCGTCCAGCGTCACATACAGGTCCGAGCGATCTTCGGTCGGGCCGGAGATGATCAGCGGCGTGCGCGCCTCATCGATCAGGATGGAGTCGACCTCGTCGACGATGACGAAGTGGTGGCCGCGCTGGACCATCTCGCGCCGGTCATAGACCAGATTGTCGCGCAGATAGTCGAAGCCGAATTCGTTGTTGGTGCCGTAGGTGATGTCGGCGGCATAGGCGGCCTGGCGCTGTCCGCCCGACAGGCCGTTGACGATCACACCCACTTCCATGCCAAGGAAGCGATAGACCCGGCCCATCCATTCGGCGTCGCGCTTGGCCAGATAGTCATTGACGGTGATGACGTGCACGCCCTTGCCCGCCAGCGCATTCAGATACACCGGCGCCACGGCCACCAGCGTCTTGCCCTCGCCGGTGCGCATCTCGGCGATCCCGCCTTCGTGCAGGATCATGCCACCCGTCAGCTGGACATCATACTGGCGCTGGCCCAGCACCCGCTTGGATGCTTCGCGCACGACGGCAAAGGCTTCATTGAGCAGCTTGTCCAGCGACTCGCCCTTGGCCAGCCGGTCCCGGAAGGCGTCGGTCATCATCCGAAGCTCGCCATCGGACAGGGCGGCGAACTTGTCCTCCAGGGCGTTGATCTTCTGGACCTGGGCCATGAAGCCCTTGACCTTGCGGTCGTTCGAGGAACCGATAAATTTCTTGGCAAAGCCGAGCATGGAGGATCCGGAAAACTACGGTGAGCGGACAGGCTCAGTCTGTGGGGCCCTGTCTGTGGGGGCTTGGGCGAGCAGCGATACACGCCATCCCGGCGGGGGCCTTCGCATCATCCGGCGCCGGAAGGGCAAAAACCCCGAAACCCGGCCACGCGAACGGTGGAAACCCCTCGACTTGGGCGCAGGCGGGACTTAAGCACCGGCCTTATCCCTGTCAACGCGAGGGGCATTCAGCCGGGTCGTCCCGGACACGCCCCAAAGGCCGTATTCCCTTCGCCCGGGCCGAGGAGCGCCGCATGCGACTGTCGTCCAACCCGCTTGTCTTTCTTCTGACCGCCCTGATGCTGGCGCTCACCCTTGCGGCCTGTAGCGGGGATCGGGGCAGCGATCGTCCGCCGGAGCCGGGCGACCAGGCCGTGGCCCGGGTCGCGGGCGAAACCATCTGGGCCTCGGACGTGAAGCGCGAGGCGGTCGCCCAGGGCCTGATCGGTGAAGGCGAGCCGCTGGACGTGACCTCCAGCCTGTTCCGCCGTGTTCTGGACGAGGTCATCGACCAGAAATTGCTGGCCCGCGAGGCCGAGCGCCGGGGTCTGGACAAGAGCCCGCTGGTCCAGCGCAGGCTTGAGGTCACCCGCGACCGGATCCTCGGCGATGTTCTGGTCGAGGCGGTCGTCAACGGCACTATTACCGATCAGGCGGTCGAGGCGCTCTATCAGGAACAGTTGCGCCTCGCCCGGTCGTCGGAAGAGATTCGCATCCGCCTGATCCTGTCGCGGACCCGCCAGGAGGCCGAGACCGTCATGGGCGTGCTGGGCACCGGTGCAGCCTTCGAGGCCGTGGCCGCCGAGAGCTCGATCGACGAGGCGACCCGCTTCTCCGGCGGAGATCTGGGGTATCGCACCCTCGACGTCCTGCCCGAGGCCTTCGCCAATGCCCTGCGTGACAAGCCTGCCGGCTCGACCGTCGGCCCGTTCGAGACCGAAGGTGGCTGGGCCGTGGTGCGGGTCGAGGATCGCCGGCGCGAGACCCCGCCGACCCTCGAACAGGCCCGCCCCCAGATCGTCCGCTATCTGACCTATGAGGGCGTGCGCCAGCTGCTGGAAGGCCTGCGCGGCCGGTCCGATGTGGAGTTCCTGCTGGCGGCCGAGCCCGAGTCCACCCTCGAGGAGCCCGCCTCGGCCCCTCCGTCCGCAGGAACCGGTGAATGAAGCCGCCCAAGCCGAAGTCCGCCGGTCGCACCTCCCTCGAGAAGGCCTTTGACCCGTTTACGGCCGCCCTGAAACGCGGCGCCAAACCGGCCGGCCCGACCCCTGCGCCCGCAGCCCCCGGCAAGCCGGGGCTGGAAATCTCGCCGCTCGCCGTGCCCTTCCCGGCCATGGGCACCGTCGGCGGGGTCGAGATCGCCACCGCCCGGGCCGGCTTCTACAAGCACCAGCGCGACGATCTGGTGGTGTTCCGCTTTGCCCGGGGCACCAGCTGCGCCGGGGTCTTCACCCGCCACAAGATCGGCTCGGCGCCGGTCGACTGGTGCCGGCGCCATCTGGATGCGGACGACGGCGGCAAGGATGTCCGCGCCCTGGTTGTCAATGCCGGCTGCGCCAATGCCTTTACCGGCAAGCCCGGCGCGGATGCCGCCCGGCGCACCGCCTCCGAGGTCGCCAAACGCTTCGGCTGTCGCCAGCGCGACGTCATGCTGGCCTCGACCGGGGTGATCGGCGTCACCCTCGACGACCGCAAGATCGCCACCCGCCTCGGCGAGGTCGAGACCCGGCTCGACGCCGACACACCGGCTGCCGACCAGTGGACGGCCGCCGCGCGGGGTATCATGACCACCGACACCTTCCCCAAGGGGTCGTTCGCGGAATGCCGGATCGACGGCCACACCGTCCGCATCGCCGGGATCGCCAAGGGCTCGGGTATGATCGCGCCCGACATGGCGACCATGCTGGCCTTCATCGTCACCGACGCCGACATCCACCCCAATGTCCTGCGCGCCATGCTCGGCCTGCACGTGCGGACCACCTTCAACTCGGTGACCGTCGATGGCGACACCTCGACCAATGACACCTGCCTGCTGTTCGCGACGGGCGCCTCGGGCGCGCCGCGCATCGGCCGGGTCGGCGATCGCCGGCTCAAGGAGTTCTCGCGGGCCCTCGACGCCGTGATGCTCGACCTCGCGCACCAGCTGGTGCGCGACGGCGAGGGCGCGACCAAATTCGTCAAGGTCACCGTGGACGGCGCCGCCTCGCCCGCTTCGGCCCGCAAGCTGGCCAAGTCGATCGCCGACAGCCCGCTGGTCAAGACCGCCCTGGCCGGTGAGGACGCCAACTGGGGCCGCGTCGTCATGGCCGTCGGCAAGACCGAGGAACCGGTCGACCGCGACCGGCTGGCGATCCGCTTCGGCCCCCATGTCGCCGCCGTCGACGGCGCGCCAGCCCCGTCCTACGACGAGGCGAAGATGAGCGCCTATATGAAGAATGCCGAGATCGACATCACCGTCGAGGTCGGCGCCGGGCGCGCCTCGGCCACCGTCTGGACCTGCGACCTGACCAAACGCTACATCGAGATCAACGGCGACTATCGCTCGTGACTGTCCCCACCGTTTTCGTCGTCGCCGTCGCCTTGATCGACACCGATGGCCGCGTGCTGATCGCCCAGCGGCCCGAGGGCAAGCAGATGGCCGGTCTGTGGGAGTTTCCCGGCGGCAAGGTCGAGCCGGGCGAGCGGCCCGAGGCGGCCCTGATCCGCGAGCTGCGCGAGGAACTGGGCGTAGAGGTCAGCCAGAGCTGCCTCGCTCCCTTTGTCTTCGCCAGCCACGCTTACGAAAGCTTTCACCTGTTGATGCCACTGTATCTGTGTCGACGGTGGTCGGGCACGGTCGTGGCGCATGAACATGCCGCGCTGAAATGGGTCCGGCCGAACCAGCTGTCGGACTGGCCCATGCCGCCGGCCGATGAACCCCTGGTCGCCTGGCTGCGCGACCTGCTCTAGCCACCAAGGGAGGGGGCTGTGACGAGACTTCGCCGCTTCCTCTCCGATGACTCCGGCGCCACCTCGCTGGAGTATGGCCTGATCATCTCGCTGATCTTCCTGGTCATTCTGTCGGCCTTGACCGCTTTTGGCGGGTCCGGCTCGGGCATTTTCAACACCGCCATGAATAGCCTGAAGACCGCGATCGGCGGCTAGGCCTTGCCCGGGGCGATCCTGAACCCGGGGGCGACCGACCCCGGCTTCAACGGCTTGGGCTGATCGGGCGAGGGCGCCCAGCCGGTCAGGAACAGGGTCTCGAACGTCGCCTGCACCCTGGGCCGCGCATCTTCACCCGTCACCGAATGGCGCTCATCGTAAAGGACTGCCGCCCGGGCCACCGTCCGGCGTGACAGCGCCGGTCGTGGGCCTTCGGGCGCCCCCGCCTCGCCCATGCCGCGCAGATCCTTCACCAGCGCCATCATCCCGGCATAGCGCACCGCCACCGTATCCCCGTCGACCACCGGCAGGGCGAAGCCGGCCCGCTGCATCAGACCCGCGGCATCATAGGCATCGGCAAAGGGCGAGACGCGCGGCGCGGCGCCCCCGGTCACGTCCAGCTCCGCCCGGGTCAGGACATCGCGCAGCTCGACCAAAGTCCCCGCCCCGAACATCGCCCCCAGAAACAGGCCGTCCGGCCTCAGCGCCCGCCGGATCTGGGCCAAGGCCCCCGGCAGGTCATTGGCCCAGTGCAGACCCAGCACCGAGACGATCAGGTCGACCGAGCCGTCCTCCAGCCCCAGCGGCCCCTCGCCCGGCACGGCCCGGTCAGCCGGCGGCACCGGCGTCGTCACCGGTCCCAGCCGCACCGCCGCATCGTGGTCGGCCAGCACCTCGGCAAAGATTCCGGCGCGCGGCGACAGGTCGACGACGACGGAGAAGTCGCGCGGAATGGCATCCAGACTGTCCGCGAGCCCCTCGGCCGCACGCCGGTGCAGGAAGTCGACCGGCGTCCCGGCACGCTCCGCCCGTTGCACGCGCGCCATCCTGCGGGCAGGGTCGAACAGTCGGGGCGGCAAGGAAGGGGTCATGCGGATCGATATGGGGGCTGAGGGCGACTTCTGGAAAGCCGGTCCCGGCGCGCGTGTCCAGTCTTTCGCGCGCGCCTTCGGACGTGGACTGGCCGATCTGGTCCTGCCGACGCCCGAGGCCCCCGGCCCCGCCGGGCGCATCGGCGCCGCGCTCGGCTCGCGGGAGTGGTCGCGCATCACCTTTCTCGAGGATCCGGTTTGCGACGGCTGCGGCGCGCCCTTCACCATCGACTCCGGCGACTTTGCCGAAGGCCGCTGTGCCCCCTGCCTTGCTCATCCGTTCGCCTTTGGACGCGCCCGCGCCGCCTGTCTGTATGACGACGGCTCGCGCCCATTGATCCTCCGGTTCAAGCACGCCGACGACCAGCCGCTGGCCCCGCTGTTCGCGCGCTGGCTGTCGCGTTCGGCCCGCCCCCTGCTGGATCAGGCGGATGCCGTCGTGCCCGTGCCGCTCCACCCCTCGCGCCTGCTGGCGCGCCGCTTCAACCAGGCCGCCGAGATCGCCCGCCCGCTGGCCCGCACCGAACGGCTCGACTATCTGCCCGACAGTCTGGTGCGCCGGGCCGCCACCGCCTCCCAGGGCGGTCTGGGCGCCCGGGGCCGCAAACTGAATGTGAAGGGGGTCTTCTCCGTCCCCGAAGCGCGGCGGGGCCGCCTGCGCGGGCGGCGCATCCTGCTGGTCGATGATGTGCTGACCACCGGTGCCACCGCCGAGGCCTGCGCCCGCGCCCTGCTGGACGCCGGAGCCCGTGCCGTCGACCTCGCCGTCGTCGCCCGCGTGCAGACCGCGCGCACAATGCCTAGATAGGGGAACAATCGGCCCGCCTGCGGGCTGAATCGCTGTCTGTAACGTTCAAGGAGTATCTGCCCCGTGGCCGATGTCGTTCTCTATACCAAGCCGGGCTGCCCCTACTGCATCTCGGCCATGATGCTGCTGAAGAAGAAGGGTGTGGACTATCAGGAGGTCGTCGCCTCCAACGACCCGCAACTCAAGGCCGAAATGACGGAGAAGTCTGGCGGCCGCGCCACCTTCCCGCAGATCTTCATCGGCGATCGCCACATCGGCGGCTCGGACGAGCTGCATGCCCTGGACGCCCGCGGCGGACTGGACCCCATTCTGGAAGCCTGACCTCCCGCCATGGCCGAAACCCTCGACGTCGCCCTGATCCAGACCCGCACCCCGGCCACCAGTGCGACGGGTCTGGATCACGTCGCGCCCCTGATCCGTCAGGCGGCCGGCGAGGGCGCCAGACTGATCCTGACGCCAGAGGCCACCAACCGGCTCGAACGGCGTAGCGAGGGCCGCGCCACACTCGAGCCCGAAGCCGATGACGCTGCTGTGCAGGGGCTGACGGCCCTCGCCCGGGAGCTCGGCATCTGGCTGCAGGTCGGTTCGGTCATGGTCCGGGCCGAAAACGACGCGGCCGGTCGCGCCGCCAACCGCGCCCTTCTGATCAACCCCGAGGGCCGGATCACCGCCCGCTACGACAAGCTGCACGTCTTTGATGTCGATCTCGACACCGGTGAATGCTGGCGCGAGAGCAAGGCCGTGCGCCCCGGCGAGCGTGCCGTGGTGGCCGACACCCCGTGGGGCGGCCTGGGGCTTTCCATCTGCTATGATGTGCGCTTTCCCCAGCTCTATCGCGACCTGGCCAAAGCCCGCCCTGATGTCCGTATGATCACGGTCCCCGCCGCCTTTACCGTACCCACCGGCGAGGCCCACTGGCAGGTGCTGCTGCGGGCCCGCGCCATCGAGACCGGCGCCTTCGTTCTGGCCGCGGCCCAGGGCGGCACCCATGAGGACGGCCGCGTCACCTGGGGCCGGTCCACCGTGGTCGATCCCTGGGGCAAGGTCATCGCCAGCCTCGATCACGACCAGCCCGGCATCCTGCATGCCTCGCTGGACCTCGAGGCCGTGGACCGCGCACGCCGCGCCATCCCGGCCCTGACCCACGACCGTCCCTTTCGCTCCGCAGCCGACGCATGATCCGCTACGCCCTGACCTGTGCGGCTGACCACCCGTTCGAGGCCTGGTTCTCCAGCTCGTCCGACTATGACGATCAGGCCGCCCGGGGGCTGGTCGAGTGCCCCTTCTGCGGCTCGCGCGAGGTGGCGAAGCAGATCATGGCCCCCGCCGTCGCGGGCACGAAGAAGCGGGCCGTTCCCGATCTGCCGCTCCAGACCCTGATGACCGATGTGGCCAAAAAGGTCCGGGCCCATGTCGAGGCCAATTTCGACTATGTCGGCGACACCTTCGCCCGCGAGGCGCGCGCCATCCACGAAGGCACCTCCGAACAGCGTGAAATCTATGGCGAAGCCACAGCCGAGGAGGTCAGGGCGCTCAAGGAAGACGGCATCCCCTGCGCGCCCCTTCCGGCGCCGCCGCCGGACCCGTCGAAGGCACACTGAGCGTGGATACGGGGGAGCGTTATCACGAGGTCGACCCGCCCGAAGCGCTCCGCCCCTGGGTGTGCAAGGTCTGGACCTACGCCTGCCCCCGGCCCAGCCGGACGATCCAGCGGATCGCGCCCGACGGCTGCCCCGAACTGATCCTCGACCTCGGCGATCCCTATGAAGAGGCCGACACCGACGGCACCTTTCGCCTGCAGCCTCACGCCCTGTTCGCGGGGCAGATGACCCGGCCCATCGCCATCCGCCCGACCGGACCCGTCGAGATGGTGGCCCTGCGTTTTCACCCCGACGGCGCGCGCGACTGGCTGGGCCAGACCCTCCGCACCGCCACCGACCTGCGGCTGGACATGACCGCACGGCTTCGGGGCCTCTCGCCTCCGTCCGGCGATCCCGAGGCGCAGGCGCATGTGATGCTGGACTGGCTGGAGGGTGAACGCCGGACCGGGGATTGGACGCTCGACCCGCGGGTTCGGGCCGAGGTCGAGGCCCTTCATGCCGACCAGCCCCTGCCGGCCCGTGATGCCGCTGCCCGCCGCGCCCTGCAACGCCGCTTTCTCGACCGGGTCGGCATCGCGCCGCGCACCCTGCGGTCGGTCATCCGCTTCCGGCGCGTCTTTGATCATGCCATGGCCGAGGACGCCGAGGGTTGGCTGGATGCGGGTCTGGGCGCCGGCTATTTCGACCAGCCGCAGCTGGCCCGCGACTTTCGCCGCTTCCTGGGCTGTACCGCCACCGAATGGGCCCGCGAACAGGTCGAGCTGGCGCGCGCCATCGCGTCGCAAACCTACAAGCCCGGCGGGCCGGAACCGGTCTAGAACCCGGACATCGAAACCGGAGATCGCCGATGTCC
>JAHJYN010000241.1 GCA_018826885.1 Alphaproteobacteria bacterium
ATCAGCTCCTTCTTCATGATGTAACAGGGGTCGGGAAGGAAGGTGAAAGGGGCGATCACATCCAGCATCCCCTGATGCTTGCCGGCGATCAGGGCAGGGCCCGAGGGCCGGTGCTCAAGACCCCTGACCTCGACCCGCACGCCACAAATCCAGCGCAGGCCGAACAGCACAAAGGCGCCCCACATGCGGATCACGACCATCGAGGGGTCCCGCCCGAACAGCAGCACCGGCGACATGAACAGGGCAAAGATCGCCATCGACAGATACAGCCAGGCGACAAAGATCAGGGACCGCAGCGTCGTCACTCGCGGGCCTTCTTGGCGGCTTCCTCGGCCACGCCCTGCACCGCATCGGCCGAACGGTCGCCGCTGATGCGCCGCACCCCCTCGCGCACCATGACGGTCAGATACTTCATATATTCCAGCGTCATACGTCGTGCCGTCACCGCCGCCCGCCACCAGCCCCGGTCGTCCAGCGCCGGCGTCTTGACGGCATAGGGGGTCAGCTCGACCCCGGGCAGGGCGCTGCGGATTTCCACCAGGCTGCGCGGCATATGATAGTCCGAGGTCACGACGATCAGGCTGTCATAGCCGTTGGCCCGGGCCCAGCGGCCGATCTCGCGGGCGTTGCCCATGGTGTTCTCGGCCTCGAACCCCAGGTCGACGCAGCAGGCGAACAGCCGGTTCGAGCCCGGGGTCACGGCCTTCAGCTCGGCCTTCTGCACCTGTCGGTTGACGCCCGAGATCAGCAGCCGGTCGCCCTTGCCGTTCTCCAGCAGGCGGATCGCGGCGTCGACCCGCTCCGACGACGGGCCGGTCAGGGCGACGATGCCGTCTGCCCGGGCGGGATCCTCGGCCGGGCTATAGCTCCGCACCCGGTCGGCAAAGGCAAACAGCCCGACCAGCCAGACAAGGGCGAGAATGGCGAGGAGGGCCAGATACCGCATCGTCCTTAACTAGCCCCCGGCCTGCGCCCTGCCAAGCCAAAGACGGATCGACAGCCGCGCGGCCACCACGGCCACCACCGCCGCCACCAGCGGCCAGGGCACCAGCCACACCAGGTCGGTCAGGATCAGCGGAAATACCCGGCCCAGCGTCCCGGTCAGGGGCGCCAGCGCGAGGGTCAGACCGGTCAGCAGGGCAAGGCCCGCCCCGACCGCTCCGGCCAGGGCGGCGTCCCGTCCCAGATGCCACTGGGCGAGGACCGTCAGGCCCGCGTCATCGGTTCCCGCCAGTCGCAGGGCCTGAAGCGCCGTGGCCCGGTTCTCGACGGCCTGTCGCGCGCTCAGCACGATGGCCGCCGCGGTCAGCAGTCCGGCGACCAGAACGGCCAGCAGTGTCAGGTCCCGCACCCCGCGCGCGGCCGCGTCAAAGTCCTCGCGCCACAGGCTGTGGTCGTCGACCGTGCCGTCCACCCCGGCCTCGGCCAGGGCCCGGTTCAGGCTGACGGCGCTGGCGGGTTCGGCCGGATCCAGCCTCAGGCGCACCAGCTGCGGCAGGGGCAGGGTGGCCAGATCGGCCTCGCCCAGCCAGGGGCGCAGCAGGGCCTCGGCCTCGGCGCGCTCCAGCGCCACAGCCTCCTGCACCCCGCGCACCCCGGCCAGGGCCTCGGCGGCGCGGGCGGCGGCGGTTGCCCCGCTCTCGTCGGCCCGGGGGCGAATCAGGGCGGTGGCCTCGTGCGAGACGGCGCTGGCCCAGTCGCCCGCCGCGCGGCTGGCACCCACATGGGCCAGAAAGGTCAGGGCGGTCAGCAGGCTCAGCACGGTCAGCACGACCAGGCCCAGCCGCCGCGTGGCGCCGCCGTCCGGCCACAGCTCCGGGCCCGTCAACAGGGCAGGGCGCCTCATCGCGTCCGCTCCGGCTCGACCAGACGACCGGCCTCGAGGTGCAGCCGCCGGTCGCCCTTGCGGACCTCGGCGCCCGGTCCGTCGCCGTCGCGGGTCAGGATCACCGTGGCCCCCTGCCGGTTGAGGGTACGCAGCAGGCCCAGCATGCGTTTGGCCGAGGCCGCATCCAGCCCGGCCAGCGGTTCGTCGGCGAGGATCAACTCGGGTCCGGTCATCATCGCCCGGGCCAGCGCCACCAGTCGCCGCTCGGCGCGTGACAGCGTCCCGGCCATCCGCCCGGCCATGTCAGACAGGCCGACGAAGTCGAGCATGGCGGCCAGGTCCGCCTCGCGCCCCCGGGGGTCTTCGCCGGTGACACGCAGGGTCACGGCCAGATTGTCGGCCACGCTCAGATGCGCCAGCAGCGGGTCGTCCTGGGCGATCAGGCCGATCTGACGTCGCAGTGCCCGGGCCTCGCGTTTGCGCAACGACGCCCGGTCCTGTCCGAACAGCACCACCTCACCGGCGTCCGGACGGACCAGCCCGGCCAGCATCCCGATCAGCAGACTCTTGCCCGCGCCGGACCGCCCGGTAAGGAAGTTGAAAGAGCCCGTCGTCACAGTGAGGTCGATACCCCGCAACAGGTCGGGGTGTCCGGCGTGGCCGAACGTCACGCCTCTCAGGCGCACCGGCCAGCCGGCTTCGCCTCGGGGGCCATCGGTCAGGCTGGACATGTCAGAGGCGGCGATCGTGCGGGTCACATCGAGAACAGGTCAGGGAAGCCGGGATAGAGGTCAGCGGGGCGCGGGGGCGCTCCGGGGGGCGCGATGCGTCATGCCTCGCGGTCACCGCCCATGATACTGACCTGCCCTGCCTGCGCCACCAGCTATTTCGTGCCCGACACCGCCCTGGGGGCGCAGGGGCGCACCGTGCGCTGCCAGTCCTGCGCCCACAGCTGGCACGCCATGCCCGACGAACCGCTCGAGCTGAAGGCCGAGGCCGTGCCGTCGGGAGACGCCCCGGCGCCGGTTGAGAGCCCGACTCCGACTCAGGCCCCGGCCTCCGAGAGCCTCGCCGAGACCCCGGCGCCCGAACTGCCCAAGGCCTACCGGGCCCGCGCTGAAACCGCCCGTCGCACGCGCCGCGCCGCTGTGCATGGCGCGGTCTGGGCCGGCGTGGCCAGCATCTTCCTCGGCCTGATCGCCGGGGCATGGCTGTTCCGGGTCGAGGTGGTTGATATCCTTCCGCGCACGGCGGTCGCCTATGCCGCCGTCGGCATGCCGGTGAACGTCACCGGGCTGGAGTTCGAGGCCGTCGGCGCTCGCGCCCTGCCCGAAACCCCGGACAAGGTCATGGTGTCGGGCGCGCTGCGCAACGTCCGGGACCGCGAGATTGTGGCGCCGGCCATCCGCGTGGCCCTGCTCGACGACCACGGGGCCGAGAT
>JAHJYN010000242.1 GCA_018826885.1 Alphaproteobacteria bacterium
CCCGGGGCTTGAGGCTGTGTTCGACTGGCAGGCCTGGCCGCGCCCGGCCGTGTTCGACTGGCTCGCCGAGGCCGGTGGCATTTCGGACCACGAGATGCGTCGCACCTTCAACTGTGGCGTCGGCTTCATCCTGATCGTCGGGCCCGAGCACGTCGAGGATGTGCTGGAGGGTTTGCTGGAAGCCGGCGAGACCGCCTTTGTGTGCGGCCAGCTTCAGGCCAGCGCCTGAGCGCTTGACCCCCGAGGGGCGATGCCGTCACGGTAACGCCCCTGTTCAGGAGATTGCCATGCGTCTGATCGCGTCCCTCTGCCTTGCCGCCGGTGCTGCCCTGACCGTGGGCCTCGCGGCCCCGGCCGCCGCCCAGACCTCGGCTGCCGTGGACCAGCCCCAACTCCGGGCGCTCGGCCTGCTGGTCCAGCCCGAGCGGATGCGCGCCGACATCGAGACCATGGTCGGCTTCGGCACCCGCCACACCCTGTCGGAGACCGGGTCGGACACGCGCGGTATCGGCGCCGCCCGCCGCTGGGTCGCGCGGGAGTTTGAGAGCATCAGCCAGACCTGCGGCGGCTGTATCGAGGTCGTCACCCCCTCCGAGGTCGTCACCGGACGTCGCATCCCCAATCCGACCGAGGTGGTCAGCGTCGTCGCCATCCAGCGCGGCACGGGCGATCCCAACCGGGTCATCATCATCTCCGGCCATCTGGATTCGCGCGTCACCGATGTGATGGACTTCACCTCCGACGCGCCCGGCGCCAACGACGACGCCTCGGGCGTTGCTGCCCTGATCGAGACCGCCCGCATCCTGTCGGCCTATGAGTTCGAGGCCACCCTGGTCTATGCCGCCCTGACCGGCGAGGAGCAGGGTCTGGTCGGCGCCGGCATCGTCGCGGACTACGCCGTCGAACAGGGCTGGTTCGTCCAGGCCAATCTGAACAACGACATGGTCGGCAATATCGAGGGCCAGAGCGGCGTCATCGACAACACCCGCATCCGCGTCTTCTCGGAAGGAACGAAGACGGTCGAGACCGACTCCCAGGCTGCCACGCGCCGCTACAACGGCGGTGAGGTCGACTCCTCCTCGCGCAACCTCGCCCGCTTCATCGACAGCATCGCCGACCGCTATCTGACCAATTTCGATGTCGAGATGGTCTATCGCACCGACCGCTACGGTCGCGGCGGCGATCAGGTGGCCATGCTGCGCGTCGGCTTCCCGGCCGTCCGCATTACCGAAGGCTCCGAAAACTATGACCGCCAGCATCAGGACCTGCGGGTCGAGGACGGCGTTCGCTATGGCGACACCATCGACGGGGTCAATTTCGACTATCTGGCCCAGGCGACCCGCCTGAACGTGATCACCATGGCCGCCCTGGCCTGGGCTCCGGCGCCGCCCACCGGCGTGGTGGTCGAAGGCGCGGTTCTGCCCGACACCACCTTGCGCTGGCAGGCCGTGCCGGGTGCGGCCGGCTACCGTGTCTGGTGGCGCTCGACCACGGCCCCGCAGTGGACCCACAGCCGCTGGATCGCGGGCGGCGACTCGACCTCGGCCGTGCTGGAAGGCGTGGTCATCGACGACTGGTTCTTTGGCGTCTCGGCCGTGTCCGAGGATGGCTTCGAAAGCCCGGTGACCTTCCCCGGTCCGGCTGGCGACTATCGCGTCGCGCCCGCACAGTAACCGCCGCGCGTGTCCCGTCCGCCTGTCCGCGTCGCTGTCCTGATCTCGGGAACAGGCAGTAATTTGCGGGCCTTGGTGGAGGGGGCCGGTGACGCCTATGCGGTCACCCTCGTCCTGTCGAACAAGTCCGAGGCGCCGGGTCTGGCCTGGGCGGCTGGGCGCAGCATTGCCACCCTCGCCCTGCCCCACGCCCCGTTCGGCAAGGACCGTGAGGCTCACGAGCGCGCGCTGGATGCCGCCCTGCGGGCGCATCATATCGAGGTCGTGGCCCTGGCCGGCTATATGCGCGTCCTGACACCGTGGCTGGTGGGCCGCTGGTCCGGCCGGATGCTGAACATCCACCCCAGCCTGCTCCCCAAATACCCCGGCCTCAACACCCACCGCCGCGCGTTGGACGCCGGCGACCCCGAGGCCGGCTGCACCGTCCACCTCGTCAGCGAAGGCGTCGACGAAGGCCCCGCCCTCGATCAGGCCCGCGTGCCGGTTCTCGATGGCGACACGCCCGAAACCCTCGCCGCCCGCGTGCTGGAAGCCGAGCACCGGCTGTACCCGCAGGCGCTGGGGCGGTTCTGCGCGGGGCTGGGCTGATCGGCCCGCCGAATCCGCCTGCCGAATCCGTCGCTGGTTCAACGCCCTGCCCGCGCCCGACGCCGTTCAGCCCGCCCTGCCTCCGGGAGCGCCTATACTGCCCGCTTCGCCGGAGCGATGCGCAGGAGGAGGGATCCAGACCATTCAGACGGTTCAGACGGTATTCTGTCTCCTCCCTGCCGCGCAGCGGTGGGGAGGGGGACCGCGGAGCGGTGGAGGGGGTCTTCATGCGAGGCAATGCCCCTGCCCCCGGGGCCAGATCCCCTCCGTCACGGCGCAAGATGCGCCGCGCCACCTCCCCATCGCGTTGCGACAGGGAGGAGACCTGAGATTCGATTTCAGACTATCCAGACCATTCAGACGGTATTTCGCCCACGAAAAAGGCCCCGGAGTCTCCCCCCGGGGCCTCGTTCATCGCATAGCGCAGCCTTAGCCGACGATCTGGTCGTCGGTGAAGAACTGGGCGATTTCGATGCCGGCGTTCTCGATCGAGTCCGAGCCGTGGACCGAGTTTTCACCGATCGACAGGGCGAACTGCTTGCGGATGGTGCCTTCGGCGGCCTGTTCCGGGTTGGTGGCGCCCATGACTTCGCGGTACTTGGCCACAGCGTTTTCGGCTTCCAGCACCTGGACGACGACGGGCTCGGCGGTCATCTGGCCGACCAGCTCGCCATAGAAGGGGCGCTCGGCGTGGACTTCGTAGAATTTCTTGGCTTGCGCCTCGCTCAGCTTGACGCGGCGCTGGGCCACGATGCGCAGGCCGGCGCCCTCGATCACGGCGTTGATCGCACCGGTCAGGTTGCGGCGCGTCGCGTCGGGCTTGATGATCGAGAAGGTACGTTCGGTCATGGGGGTCAGTCTTCGTTTGGGGGTTTCGGGTCGCGGGCTTATAGCGGGGCGCCCGCGCCTTTCCAACCGTCTCCGTGACACCGGACATGCCCCCGTGCTTCCGGCGTCGCCCTGTCACATGCGATATTCCTCCTCCCCATGCTTCAAATCACCAATCTGACCTTCAACGCCTGGGGCCGCCGGTTCCTGGACGATGCCTCCGTCTCCCTGCCGCCCGGCGCCAAGGTCGGCCTTGTCGGCCGCAACGGCATCGGCAAGTCGACCCTGTTCAAGCTGATCCTCGGCGAGCTGGCCGCGGGGGGCGACGAGATCAGCCTGCCCAAGACCGCCCGCATCGGCTCGGTCGATCAGGAACACCCGGCCACGCCCGTCAGCGTGCTCGAAACGATTCTCGAGGCCGACGAGGAGCGCCACGACCTGCTGACCCGGCTGGAAACCGCCGAGCCCGAAGAGATGGGCGAGATCTGGACCCGCCTGATCGAGATCGACGCCGACGCCGCCCCGGCCCGCGCCGCCGAAATCCTCGTCGGCCTCGGCTTCGACCAGGAGAACCAGCAGCGGCCGATGTCGCATTTCTCGGGCGGCTGGCGGATGCGCGTGGCGCTGGCCGCGGCCCTGTTCGCAGAGCCCGACATGCTGCTGCTCGACGAACCGACCAACTATCTCGACCTCGAAGGCGCCCTGTGGCTGGAGGCCCGGCTCAAGAAATATCCGGCGACGGCGCTGATCATCTCCCACGACCGCGAGATGCTGAACGAGGTCTGCACCCACATCCTGCACCTCGCGAACCACACCCTGACGCTCTACACCGGCAACTACGACCAGTTCGAACAGGCCCGCGCCGAAAAGGCCCGACTGCAACTGTCGGCCAAGGCCAAGCAGGACGCCGAGCGCGCCCACCTGCAGGCCTTCGTCGACCGCTTCAAGGCCAAGGCCTCCAAGGCCGCCCAGGCCCAGTCGCGCATGAAGCGTCTGGCCAAGATGCAGCCCGTGGCCACCACCATTGAGGAGCGCGTGGCGCCCTTCATCCTGCCCTCGCCGCCGCGTCCGCTGGCCCCGCCGCTGATCCGGCTGGAGCGGGCCAATGTCGGCTATGAGCCGGGCAAGCCGATCCTGCGCAATCTGAACCTGCGGATGGACCTGGACGACCGCATCGGTCTGCTGGGCGTCAACGGCGCGGGCAAGTCGACCTTCGCCAAGATGATCGCCGGCGCGCTCGACATCTTTGAAGGCGAGTTGCACCGCGACAAGAAGATGCGCGTGGGCTGGTTCCACCAGCACCAGATCGAGGCCATGGACCCGACCGACACCCCGCTCGAGATCGTCCGTCGCGCCATGCCGGACGCCTCGGAGAGCAGCCGCCGATCAAAGCTGGCCCAGTGGGGCCTCGGCTATGAGAAGCAGGAAACGACCGTCGCCAGTCTGTCGGGCGGCGAGCGCGCGCGCCTGCTGCTCAATCAGGTGGCCATGGACGCCCCGCACGTCCTGATCCTCGACGAACCGACCAACCACCTCGATATCGACAGCCGCCGCGCCCTGCTGGATGCCCTCAACGAATACAACGGCGCCGTCATCCTGATCACCCACGACCGTTCGCTGATGGAGATGGTCGCCGACCGCCTGTGGCTGGCCGCCGACGGCACGGTGAAGCCGTGGGACGGCGACATGGACGACTATGCCAAATTCGTCCTCGACCGGGCCAAGGCTGCCGCGGTCAAGCCCAGCCAGATCAAGGAAGAGGCTGCAGCTGTCGCCGCGCCTGTTTCGAACACCAAGGGCAAGAAGAATGACAAAAAATCCGGCCCTTCTCCTTCAACGCTGAGACACGCAGTGAAGAAGGCCGAGGAGCGGATGGCCCAGCTGACGGCCGAGATCGCCCGCATCGACGACGACATGGCCAATGCCTCGGTCAACAACCCCAAGGCCCTCGAAGGCCTGACCCGCGCCCGGGCCAAGACCCAGGCCGACCTGGATGCGGCTGAAGCGGCATGGATGCAGGCCGAGGAAGCCCTGGCGGAGGTGGCATGACCCGGCCCATCGAACTCTCGCGCGAGGCCCGACAGGCCGCGTCCGCCGGCCTGCGTCAGGTTCTGGCCGAGGAACTGGACGTCGAGGTCGGCGCCCTGCAGGCCGATCTGATCCTCGACCGCGTCATCCTCGACCTCGGCCCCATCCTCTACAACCGCGCCATCACCGACGCCCGCGCCGTCATCGCGGCCAAGGCCGAGGACATGGACGAGGCCCTGTACGGCCTGCAGCGACAGACGGACCTGCGCTGAGCGCAGCAGGCCCTTCCCCGCCCGGCCCGAAATGGTCTAAGGCCTCGCCCAGAACCTGGCGGATGTGGCGGAACTGGTAGACGCACTGGATTTAGGTTCCAGCGCCGCGAGGCGTGGAGGTTCGAGTCCTCTCATCCGCACCACTCTTTGGCTGATCAGACCAGCCGGCTCTGCACCAGCGCCGCCTCGATGAAGCTGGCGAACAGGGGGTGGGGGGCGAACGGCCGGCTCTTCAGCTCTGGGTGGTACTGGACACCGATGAACCACGGATGGTCGGTGCGCTCGACCGTCTCGGGCAGAACGCCGTCCGGCGACAGGCCCGAGAAGATCAGCCCCGCCTTCGCCTCGATCGCCTCGCGGTAGTTGATGTTGACCTCATAGCGGTGGCGGTGCCGTTCGCTGATGTCGGTCGTGCCATAGATCTCCGCGATGCGGGACCCGGCCTTGAGCGTCGAATCATAGGCCCCCAGCCGCATGGTGCCGCCCAGATCGCCATCGGCCTGACGCAGCACCCGCTGGTTGCCCACGGTCCACTCGGTCATCAGGCCGACGACCGGCTCCTCGGCCGGGCCGAACTCGGTCGAGGAGGCCTCGGGATAACCCGCCAGGTTCCGCGCCGCCTCAATCACCGCCATCTGCATGCCGAAGCAGATGCCGAAATAGGGAATGTTACGCTCGCGGGCGAAGCGCGCCGCCTGGATCTTGCCTTCGGCCCCGCGCGCGCCGAAGCCGCCCGGCACCAGAATGGCATGCGCGCCCTGCAGGCGGGCGTCGCAGGCCTCGCGGTCACCCTCAAAGGTCTGGGACTCGACCCAGTCGATATTGACCTTGACGTTGTTCGCCACCCCGCCGTGGTGCAGGGCCTCGATCAGGGACTTATAGGCGTCCTTCAGGACCGTGTACTTGCCGACGATGGCGACGGTGACCTCGCCGTCCGGCTGCAGACGGCGGCGGACGATTTCCTGCCAACCCGACAGATCGGGCGCCGGGGCATCGTCCAGCCCGAAGTGGGCCAGCACCTCGGCGTCCAGACCCTCGTGGTGATAGTCCAGCGGCACCGCATAGATGTCGGCGGAGTCCATCGCCTGGATGACCCCCGACGGCCGAACGTTGCAGAACTGTCCGATCTTGCGCTTCTCGTCGGCCGGGATGGGATACTCGCTCCGGCACAGCAGGATGTCGGGCTGGATGCCGATCGAGCGCAGCTCCTTGACCGAGTGCTGGGTCGGCTTGGTCTTCATCTCGCCGGCGGTCTTGATGAACGGCAGCAGGGTCAGGTGCACGAAGCAGCTCTGGCCGCGCGGCAGGTCCTGTCCCAGCTGGCGGATGGCCTCGAAGAAGGGCAGGCCCTCGATGTCGCCCACCGTGCCGCCGATCTCGACAAGGACGAAGTCCACCTCCTTGCCCTCGTCGGTCAGGGCGGGCGTCAGGCAGAACTGCTTGATCTGGTCGGTGACGTGCGGAATGACCTGCACGGTCGCGCCCAGATAGTCGCCGCGTCGCTCTTTCTCGAGGATGGTCGAATAGATGCGGCCGGTGGTGATGTTGTCCGACTTGGCCGCCGACACCCCCGTGAACCGCTCATAGTGGCCGAGGTCGAGATCGGTCTCGGCCCCGTCATCGGTGACATAGACCTCGCCATGCTGGCGCGGGCTCATCGTGCCCGGATCGACGTTGAGATAGGGGTCCAGCTTGCGCAGACGCACCTTGTAGCCGCGCGCCTGGAGCAGCGCACCGAGAGCGGCGGAGGCGAGGCCTTTTCCCAATGAGGAAACCACGCCGCCAGTGATGAACACATAACGG
>JAHJYN010000243.1 GCA_018826885.1 Alphaproteobacteria bacterium
GATGCCAAGCGCAAGCTGGACGAGGCCAACTCCGTGCTGATGCGTGAGGCCGCGGGCCCCATGGCCGGGATGAATATCCCCGGCATGCCCAAGCTGTTCTGATCCGCCGGTGGCCGCGTCTGCCGGACCCGAGATCGAGCGGCTGATCGGTCTGCTGTCGAAACTGCCCGGGCTGGGGCCGCGTTCGGCCCGGCGCGCGGCGCTGGCGCTGCTGAAGCGGCGCGAGCAGCTTTTGCTGCCGCTGGCGGCCTCACTGGCCGAGACGGCGGACAAGGTGAAATCCTGTTCGGTCTGCGGGGCGCCCGACACCCGCGACCCTTGCACCCTGTGCGCCGATCCCGCGCGCGACGCCGGCCTGATCTGCGTGGTCGAGGAGGCCGGAGCGCTCTGGGCCATGGAGCGGTCGGGCGCGTTCCGGGGGCGCTATCACGTGCTGGGCGGCCTGCTGTCGGCGCTGGACGGCGTCGGCCCCGAGTCGCTGCGGCTGGGCGAGCTGGTGGCGCGTGTGGGCGAGGGCGGCGTGCGCGAAGTGGTGCTGGCCCTGCCGGCCACGGTCGATGGCCAGACCACCGCCCATTATATCGCCGAACGACTAGCAAATGCCGGGGTCAGCGTGACCTCTCTGGCGCGCGGCGTGCCGGTCGGCGGCGACCTCGACTGGCTGGACGACGGCACCATCATCCAGGCCATGCGCGCCCGGCGGCCGACGTAGGGGCTGCGCCGCCCCCTCCGTCACGCCGCTTTGCGGCGCGCCACCTCCCCCATGGTTGGGAGGAGATGAAAAGGGCGCCGCAGTCGACCCCCCGCACCCCCTCGCTGTGGTCTTCGTGGCTTTCCCCCCTTCCTGACTCAGGCTAGGAACGGAGCATGAACGCCTCCCTCATTGCCTTTGTCGCCGCCTCGGTGGTCGCTGTCATCGCCCTGGCCTGGGCCCTGATGGAGCGCCGCCGGGCGGCGGCTGCCGAAACCCGGAACTGGGAGCTGCGCGAGCGTCACGCCGAGACCGAGGCCCGCATGCGGCTGTTCGAGGATCAGGCGGCGGCCAATGCCGAATATCTGCGCGCCCAGGCTGCGCAATCGGCCGGGGCCGTGGCCGAGGAACTGCTGAAGCGCACCGACGAGACCTTCCGCAACCGCGAGCTGCTGGCCCGTGAGCGGATGGAGGCCCAGCTGAAGCCCGTGGCCGACACTCTGGCCAAATTTCAGGAACATGTGACGGCGCTGGAGAAGACCCGGTCGGAGGAGACCGGCGGGCTGAAGGAACAGCTGGCGGCGCTGATGACGGCGTCGTCGGCCACGCGGGACGAGGCGCGCAAGCTGACCGAGGCCCTGCGCGGCAATACTGGCCGGCGCGGGCGCTGGGGCGAGCAGACCTGCCGCAATGTGCTGGAGGCCGCCGGCATGGCGGGCCGGTTCGATTTTGAAGAGCAGACCTCGAATGCCGATGAGGCGGGCCGCCAGCAACGGCCGGACTTTGTCGTGCGCCTGCCCGGCGGCGGCATGTTCGTGATCGACGCCAAGGTGCCGCTGGCCTTTGCCGATCAGGGCGAGGGCGACGAGGAACAGCGCCATCAGGCGGCCTCGCTGCGCACCGCCGCCAGCATGAAGACCCACATGCGCCAGCTGGCGTCGAAGGCCTATCAGGACCAGTTCCAGCCCAGCCCGGACTTTGTCGCCATGTTCGTGCCGGGCGACGCCTTTTTGGCGGCGGCTCTGGATCACGAGCCCGAGCTGATGACCCAGGCCATGGCCTCGCGCGTGGTCATTGTCACGCCCACCACATTGTTCGCCCTGTGCAAGGCGGTCGCCTATGGCTGGCGCGCCGAGGAGCAGACCAAGAACGCCGAGGACGTGGCCCGGCTGGGCAAGGAGCTCTACAAGCGGCTGTCGGTGATGGGGGGACACGCCGCCGCCGTCGGCCGCGCCCTCGACACCGCCGTGGGCAAGTACAACCAGTTCGTCGGCTCACTCGAAAGCCAGGTCATGGTGTCGGCGCGCCGGTTCGAGGATCTGCACGTCGATCACGAGGGCAAGGAGCTGCCGGACCTTTCGCCGGTCGAGGCCTCGCCCCGCGCGCTCAGCCGTCCGGAACTGCTGAAAGCCCCGGACTCCATCGAATAGACGCCATCCCTTTCCTTTTTGACAAGTGTGCTTGACTCTCGCGCGACGTCATGTAAAACACCCTTGTCAAACAGACAGGGACAGTTGTCATGCCTTCGCCCAAGCCTCCTCGCATCGCGCGCAACCCCGCGCTTCGGTATGCCGCCGTGATGGCAACCTGCATGGTGTTCGGCGGCATCGTCGGCGCGGCGGCGGCGATCATGGGCTCGCTGGGGGCCGTGCCCGTGGCCGTGATGGCGTTCGTGATCGCTCTGGGCATGGCGGGGGTGATCTGGATGTGCGCCTGGTGGTGGCGCGGTCTCGATGAAGCCGCCCGCGAAGCCCACAAATGGGCGTGGTGGTGGGGCTCCACCTTCAGCCTTGCGATCGGGGGCGTCGTCCTGCTGACCGGCATGGTGGCCATCGATGCGGAGCAGGCGCGCACGACGCTGGCGGCCTACGACCCTGTCGACCTGATTCAGGGTGGAGCCGTCGCAGTCCTGCTTCTTCAGACCATCGGCTATGCCTTCGCCTGGGTGTTCTGGTGGGCGCGGCATCGTTGAGGGCCCGGACATGAACAATCGTCTCAAGGTGCTGCGCGCCGAGCGCAACTGGAGCCAGGCCGAGCTGGCCGACCGGCTGGGGGTCTCGCGCCAGACCGTCAATGCGCTGGAAACCGGCCGTTACGACCCCTCGCTGCCGCTGGCCTTCAAGATCGCCCGCGTCTTTGAACAACCCATTGAATC
>JAHJYN010000244.1 GCA_018826885.1 Alphaproteobacteria bacterium
CGATTCCCCTCGCGGTTGACCTGACGCCTCCGGCCCGTCATCACCGGTGAAACAGCCGCACAGGGAGGATCGGGCGATCATGGGCTTGCTGGCCAACATCCGACGCGATCTGAAGTTTGCCGCCGGACTGCGTCGCCTGCTTCAGCGCATCAAGCCGATCGACCTGGACAGCCCGGTGCTGGTCTGTGACGACCTCGAGGAGGCCGTCGACCGCTTCCCCGACCGCATCGCCATCGAGGACGAACACCGCAGCCTGACCTATCGCGAGTTCGACAGTATGGCGAACCGCTTTGCCCACTGGGCGCGGGGCCGCAATCTGAAACGCAGCGACACGGTCGCCCTGGTCATGCTGAACCGCGCCGAATATCTGGCCGCCTGGTTCGGCCTGTCCAAGGTCGGCGTCGCCACCGCCCTGATCAATACCAATCTGACCGGCCCGGCGCTGGGCCACTGCATCGAGATTTCCGGCGCCTCCCAGATCATCACCGATCAGGACTGCTGGCGCGCGCTTGAGGACGCCCGTCCCCATACCGACCGCAACATGATGCTCTGGGTGCTGGGCCTCGCCGATGAGGACGAGGTCAGCGACCGTCGGGACCTCGACACCCCGCTGCGCAGCGCCTCGTCGGTCCGTCCGGCCGCCAGCGCGCGCGCCGGCCTGACCAATCGCTCGACCGCCCTTTATATCTACACCTCCGGCACCACCGGCCTGCCCAAGGCCGCGCGCGTGCCCCATTCGCGGGCCCGCACCTACATGCGCGCCTTTGCCGGCTGCACGGCCACGACCGAAAAGGACGTCATCTACAACGTCCTGCCCCTCTATCACTCGACCGGTGGTCTGGTCGGCATCGGCCCGGCCCTGCTGAACGGCGGCAAGCTGGTGCTGCGCAAGCGCTTCTCGGCCACCGCCTTCTGGCCCGACGTGAAAAAGTCCGGCGCCACCGTGTTTGTCTACATCGGCGAGCTGTGCCGCTATCTGGTGAACTGCCCCGAGCATGAGGATGAGCGCGCCCACAAGCTGCGCCTCGCCTATGGCAACGGTCTGCGCCCCGACGTCTGGGATGACTTCAAGACCCGGTTCGCCATTCCCGAAATCCTGGAATTCTACGGCTCGACCGAGGGCAATGTCTCGGTCTTCAATTTTGACGGCAAGTCCGGCGCGATCGGCCGCGTGCCCTGGTTCGTCAAGGGCAAGGTCAACATCCGCCTGGTGCAGTTCGACTTTGACACCGAAACCCCGGTGCGCGGCTCGGACGGGCGCTGCCGCCTGGCCGAGGTCGGCGAGGTCGGCGAGGCCATCGGCATGATCGGCGACGACACCCGCCACGACTTCTCGGGCTATGCCGACAAGTCCGCCTCGCAGAAGAAGATCCTGACCGACGTCTTCAAGCCCGGCGACCGCTGGTTCCGCACCGGCGACCTGCTGCGTCAGGACCGCGAGGGCTATTTCTACTTTATCGACCGGATCGGCGACACCTTCCGCTGGAAGGGCGAGAACGTCTCGACCGCCGAGGTCGAACAGCGGCTGGCCGAGGCCCCCGGCGTCAAGGAAGTCATCGCCTACGGCGTCCCCGTGCCGGGTCAGGACGGCAAGGCCGGCATGGTCGCCTTGGTGATCGAGGGTCGCTTCGGCGCCACCGCCTTTGCCGAATATGTCGCGGCCAATCTGCCGTCCTACGCCCAGCCCCAGTTCGTCCGCCTCATGAAGGCCGTCGACACCACCGGCACCTTCAAATACCGCAAGGTCGATCTGGTCACCGACGGCTTCGACCCGGACAAGGTCGACGGCCCCCTGTATGTGCGCGGCGGCAAGGCCGGCTACACCAAGCTGACCCCCGCGGCCCGTCAGGCCATCCTCGACGGCGAAACCCGGCTCTAGCCGCCCGACCAGCCAAGGCGACCCTGCCACCACCAGACGGCGACCGAGGCCTGGCGTCGGCCAGCCTTCAGGCCATGAATGACGATCGACTCGTTGTCTCCCACCTGACAGGTGACTTCCACCGAACTCAGCGCCGTCAGATCGGCCAGCCAGTAGTTCCAGCGCGCAAGATCTGTCTCCGAGGCCTGCCCCACCGCACCCGAATAGGCCGTCACCCTGACTTGGCCCGGTCCGGACAGGCTCCAGCTCGCTTCGATCTCAAGGTGAATCGGACCACTGGGACATTCGTGACGATGAACGACCACGCTCTGAAGAGGAGGCTCGTACTCGACATGAGGCGGGGGCATTGCCGCCACATCAGGAGGCAGTTGCTCGGGCGACAGGGCACAGGCCGCGGCGGCGAGGACTATCGGCAGAGCGGCGATCAAAATCCATGGGTGTCGTGTCATGATGCCAGGCTAGCGATCCGGCCCGATCGAGACCAGCCAATGACATGGCTCCCCGCCCGCCCTTGGCAACGCGGCCTTAAGCATTAACGGGCAGGGTGCACGCCTCTCGTTCGCCACAGGTGTCGCCTCCGTCCATGTTCCAGATCATCGGCATCGTCCTCCTGTTCGGCATGGTCTTCGGCGGATACACCATCGCCGGTGGCAAGATGGGCGTCATCCTGCACTCGCTACCCTATGAGATGATGATGATCGGCGGCGCGGCGATCGCGGCCCTGGTCATGTCGAACTCCGCCGCCACCCTCAAGGGCGTGGCGGGCAGTTTTGGCCGCATCTTCGGCGGCAACAAGTGGAAGAAGCAGGACTACAAGGACCTTCTCGGCCTGCTGTTCCAGCTGACCAAGACGATGAAGTCCAAGGGCGTCATCGCCCTCGAAAGCCACATCGAAAAGCCGGCCGAGAGCACCATCTTCCAGAAATATCCGAAGGTGCTGAAGGACCACTTCGCCACGGACTTCATCTGCGACACCCTGCGCATGATGACCATGAACCTCGAGGATCCGCACCAGATCGAGGACGCCATGGAAAAGCAGCTGGAAAAGCATCACCACGAGGCGCTCGGGCCCGCCCACGCCCTGCAGAACATGGCTGACGCCCTGCCGGCGCTCGGCATCGTCGCGGCCGTGCTGGGTGTGATCAAGACCATGGCGGCGATCACCGAGCCCCCCGAGGTGCTGGGCGGCATGATCGGCGGCGCCCTGGTCGGCACCTTCCTTGGCGTCTTCCTGGCTTATGGACTGGTCGGACCGCTGGCCGCCCGCCTCAAGGAGGTGATCGACAGCGACAGCGCCTACTACAAGATCATCCAGTCGGTTCTGGTTGCCCACCTGCACGGCAACGCCGCCCAGATTTCGGTCGAGATCGGACGCGGCGACATCCCCTCCAGCGCCCAGCCCTCGTTCAGCGAAATGGAAGAAAGCCTGGCCAACGCCCCGACGGAAGCCGCCTGACGACGGACGTCATCCACACGTACCGCTCACGGAAGATCACGAACCCGTGAGAAATCGCTTGCGACTCGGCTCACATTTCCGTTATCACCCCTTTGCGGGGATTCATGACCCCGTTGAACCTCCTGAAGGATGAAAAACATGCGTATCGTCGCTCTGATCGCCGCCTCGGCCGCCGCTCTGGCCATCGCCGCCTGCACCCCCGCCGCCGAAGAAACCCCGGCCGCTGAAGCCGAAGTCGCCGCCGAAGAAGCCACCGAAGCTGCTGACACCGCCGAAGGCGCTGCCATGGAAGCCGACGCCGCTGCCACGGAAGCCACCGAAGCCGCTGGCGAAGCCATGGCCATGGAAGCTCCGGCTGCCGAAGCCGCTCCGGCTCAGTAAGCCAAGCAGATACGGTCCTTCGGGACTGCATCGGGAAAGGGCCGCCCTCAGGGGCGGCCCTTTTCTTTTGTGCCCTGCTCCACGCAACCCAGACGTCGGCGCCGTCATTGGTGACGGCAGGGTCGCAGTCTGTCCTGCTGACCGATCGGGCGCCCCCCGGGACTGAGGATGAGATGGAGAACCTGCACGCAATCATCGGCCATGAAGACGGCCTGATCACTTGGTGGCAGATGTCCATCCGGGGCGCGCTGGTGTTCGCGGTCGGAATCCTGGCGGTGCGCCTCGCCTCGTCCCGGGCGTTCGGCAAATGGACGCCGCTCGACATCATCTTCGCCGTGATCATCGGCTCCAACCTCGGTCGGGCCATGACGGGCAGTGCCCCCTTCATCCCCACCGTCATCGCCAGCCTGGTGCTGGTCGCCCTGCACGCCGCCCTGGCCCGCGCCTCGGCCCGCTGGTCGTGGATCAGCTTTCTGGTCAAGGGCGGACGGGTCCAACTGGTCCGCGACGGGAAGATGGACGAGGCGGCCATGCGCCACGCCGGAATTGGCAAGGGGGATCTCGAAATGGCATTGCGCGCCCAGGGACATTCCGACCTCGCCCGCGTCGACGGCGCCTATCTGGAGCGCAACGGCGACATGTCCGTCCTGGCCCGGCGGGACGACTGAGCCCGACGAACGGTCCGGCAGGACCCTCGCGACAGGCCCGCGAGGGCGCGCTAGGGAAGGGCATGAACGTCCCGCCCGACACTTCTCCCGCCCTGATCTGGGATGACGACGACACGCCGCGCTCCGCGCGGTTCGGCGACATCTATTTCTCGCCCGAGGATGGCCTGGCCGAAACACGCGCCGTTTTCTTCGCCGGGTGCGGCCTGCCGGACGGCTTCGTCGGACGCGACCATGTCTGTGTCGCAGAATTGGGCTTCGGAACCGGTCTGAACATGGCCGCCCTACTGATGTTGTGGCGTGATCATGCCGCGCCGGGGGCGCGCCTGAGTCTGTTCTCGGTCGAGGGCTTCCCCCTGTCCCGCGATGAGGCCGCCCGCGCCCTGTCCGCCTGGCCGGAACTGGCGCCCGCGGCCGAGGCCCTGTTGGCCGTCTGGCCTGCCGCCACGCCGGGGCTGCACCGGATGGACCTGCCGGCGTTCAACGCGACGCTCGATCTGGCCGTGGGACCGGTCGAGCAGGGGCTGGCCAGATGGTCAGGACTGGCCGACGCCTGGTTCCTCGACGGCTTTTCGCCCGCCACCAATCCCGACATGTGGTCCCCTGAAATCATGGCGCGGGTCGCCGCCCTCAGCCGCCCGGGCGCGCGGCTGGCGACCTTCACGGTCGCCGGGGCCGTCCGGCGCGGCCTGAGGGAGGCCGGCTTTGCGGTCGAGAAGCGTCCGGGTCATGGTCGCAAGCGGGAGCGTCTGGAAGCGGTGCGCGACGGTACGCCCGCCCCGGGCCCCGTGCCCGCCGACATCGTCATCCTCGGCGCCGGGATCGCCGGGGCTGCTTTGGCGCGGGCCTTTGCCGCGCAGGGCCGGGCGGTCGAAGTGGTCGAGGCCGAAGACGCCGGTGCGGGCGCATCCGGCTTTGACGCGGCCCTCGTGACCCCGCGTCTGGATGTCGGAGACGCCGATCTGGCGGCCGGCTTCGCCCAGGCGCTGGAACGGGCCGGGCAACTGTATGACGCCATCGATGGCGCGGTGCTGGCGCGCGGCGTCCTGCAACTGCCCGGTCGTGACCGGGATCTCGACCGCCACGCCAAGGTCGCCGAACAGCCTATCTGGCAGGACGGGCACATGAATGTCCTGTCGGCGCGGGAGGTCTCGGGCCACATCGGCGAGACCATTGATGCCCCGGGCCTGCTCATGGCCGACGCCCGGGTCGTGCGGCCGCGGGCCATCCTCTCCGGCTGGCTGCCGCCGAGGGTCATCCGCGCCAAGGTAGCCAGCATCGCCCGCGATCCGCAGGGCTGGCGTCTATACGATCCGGACGGAGGCCTCGTCCGGCGGACCGCCTGTCTGATCCTCGCGGGCGGCGCGGGTACAGCGACCCTGATGCCCGACCTGCCGTTGCAGCCTGTGCGCGGTCAGGTCGAGGTAGCGCACGGAGTCACAGCGCCGCCCCCTGTCGCCTGGGGCGGCTATGCCGTGTCCACCGGTGACGGCCTGCTGTTCGGCGCAACCCATGATCGGGATGATACCGGCACAGAGGTCCGCGGCACCGACACGGCGCGCAATCGTGCGATGCTCGCGGGCCGGTTTCCGGAGCTGGCGGCCCGGTTGGAGGAGGACGCCCTTACGTCCCGTGCCGCGACCCGGGCCACCACCCCCGACCGACTGCCCTGGGCCGGTCGGCTGGACGAGGGCCTCTACATCCTCGGCGGTCTGGGATCCCGGGGCTTCTGCCTTGCACCACTGCTGGCCGAGCACATCGCCGCCCAGGTGCTGGAGCGCCCGTCTCCCCTTCCGGCGGCCATGGCCGGGCGGTTCGCGCCCTCGCGGCTTCGGGGAACCCAATCGTGATTTGCGAAACCATGACGCGCGGGGGACGTTGTCGGGCCATGACCCAGTTGAACCGCATGCCGCTCCCGCTCGCCCTCACTGGCGCTGTCCTGGCTCTTGCCGCCTGCGCCCCCACGACCCCGTCCGGAGACGCCACGGCTTTCAACGACCAGACCTGCTTCTCGCCGTCGCAGGTGCGCGGCTTCAGCGACGGTCCCGGCCAGACCGTCTATCTGAATGTCGGTCGCGACGCCTATCCGCTGGAGGTGTATGGCGCCTGCACTGGGCTGAACAGTTCGCTGGGATTTGCGCTCGAGCCTGACGCTGTCGGCCTCACCCGCCTGTGCCCCGGCGACGCCACCCGTATTGCCGTGCGCGGCGATGTCCGTCCCGTCGAATACTGCAGTGCCCGCGTCGGCCCGCGCATCAGCGGCGGCCCGCCCCAGACCTGACCCAAACCTCCGGAGAGACCCATGATCCGCACCTTCGCCGCCGTCGTCTCGATTCCCGCCCTGCTTCTGGCCGCCTCCTGTGCGCCCGGGCCCGACACCGCCATGAACGCGCAGTCGTCGGACACCTGCTTCACCTCTGACCGCGTCATCAATTTCCGCGCCGGGGCGACGCCTTCCGTCTACGTCAAGGCGATTGGCGGCGATGTGTTCGAGCTCCAGACCTTCGGCCCGTGCCGCGACATCGACGCCGCCTACAGCATCGGTCTGGCGCCGCTGGCGGGGGAATCCTATCGCACCTGCGTCGGCGACGGCATCGACCTGCAGGTCGCTGCGGGCGGGGTCGCCGCCAATCGCTGCCGCGCGCGCGTGGTCAAAAAGCTGAGCGAGGAAGAGGTTGCCGCCCTGCCGTCGCGCTACCGGCCCTAGGGTCGGACCTCAGGCCTTGGGCTTCTGGGCATAGCCCAGCCGCTGGTTCAGCTTGTCGATCAGGTCGATGGCGGTGTCCGCAATCACCGACCCGGGCGGATAGACCGCCGCGACTCCGGCATCCAGCAGCGGTTGAACGTCGGCGGGCGGAATGACCCCGCCGACGACGACCATGATGTCCTCGCGGCCCAGCTTCTTCAGCTCGGCGATCAGCTGTGGCGCCAGCGTCAGGTGACCGGCGGCCAGTGAACTGGCCCCCACGGCGTGGACGCCCTTGTCCACCGCTTCCTGCGCGGCCTCGGCCGGAGTCTGGAACAGCGATCCGGCCGTCGCCTCCAGCCCGAGATCACCATAGGCCGTGGCAATGACCTTCTGGCCCCGATCGTGTCCGTCCTGGCCCAGTTTGGCGATCAGGATGCGCGGCGGCCCGCCGTCATTCTCGACAAAGGCCGCCACCATGTCGCGCGCCCGGCTGATCTTCGGGTCCTTGCCCGCTTCCTTGCCGTACACCCCCGAGACCGTCTTGACCGACGCCACATGGCGGCCAAAGGCGGCCTCCAGCGCGTCCGAGATCTCGCCGACGGTCGCCTTGGCGCGCGCCGCCTCGATCGACAGGGCCAGCAGATTGCCGTCGCTCTTCGCCCCTGCCGTCAGGGCATCCAGAGCAGCGGTGGTGGCGGCCTCATCCCGCTCGGCCCGCAACCGCTTCAGCTTGTCGATCTGGGCCGCCAGCACCGCGGCATTGTCGACCTTCAGCACCGGGATGTCGACGACCTGATCCGACAGATAGCGGTTCACACCCACCACCGTCTGCTGACCGGTATCGATACGCGCCTGGGTCCGGGCCGCCGATTCCTCGATGCGCAGCTTGGGAATGCCGGCCTCGATCGCCTTGGCCATGCCGCCCAGGCTTTCGACCTCGGCCATGTGGGCGCGCGCCCGCTCAGCCAGTTCGTGGGTCAGCCGCTCGACATAGTGGCTGCCGCCCCACGGATCGATCACGCGGGTCAGGCCGGTTTCCTGCTGCAGCAGGATCTGGGTGTTGCGCGCGATCCGGGCCGAGAAGTCGGTCGGCAGGGCCAGCGCCTCGTCCAGGGCATTGGTGTGCAGGCTCTGGGTCTGGCCGCCCGCCGCCGCCATGGCCTCGACCATCGTCCGGCTGACGTTGTTGAACACGTCCTGGGCCGCCAGCGACCAGCCCGAGGTCTGGCAGTGGGCGCGCAGGCTCAGCGACTTGGGGTTCTTCGCGCCGAATTTCGACACGGCCTCGGCCCACAAAAGCCGCCCGGCCCGCATCTTGGCCACTTCCATGAAATAGTTCATGCCGATGGCCCAGAAGAAGCTCAGCCGCGGGGCGAACCGGTCCACGTCCATGCCCGCGTCCACGCCCGCCTTCAGATATTCGATCCCGTCCGCCAGCGTATAGGCCAGCTCCAGATCGGCCGAGGCCCCGGCCTCCTGCATGTGATAGCCGGAGATCGAGATCGAGTTGAACTTCGGCGCATGCTCGGCCGTCCACGCAAAGATGTCGGAGATGATCCGCATCGAGGGCAGGGGCGGATAGATGTAGGTATTGCGGACCATGAACTCCTTGAGGATGTCGTTCTGAATGGTCCCGGTCAGCTGGGCGGGGGCGACGCCCTGCTCCTCGGCGGCGACGACATAGAGGGCCAGGATCGGCAGCACCGCCCCGTTCATGGTCATCGACACGCTCATCTGGTCCAGCGGAATGCCGTCGAACAGGGTCCGCATATCGAGGATGGAGTCGATCGCCACGCCCGCCATGCCGACATCGCCGGCCACGCGCGGATGGTCGGAATCATAGCCCCGGTGGGTGGCCAGATCGAAGGCTACCGACAGCCCCTTCTGCCCCGCCGCCAGATTGCGCCGGTAAAAGGCGTTCGACTCCTCGGCCGTCGAGAAGCCCGCATACTGGCGGATCGTCCACGGGTTCTGGGCGTACATCGTCGGATAGGGGCCCCGGTGATAGGGCGCGATCCCCGGCAGGCCGTTGATGAAGCCCAGCCCTTCCAGCGCGCCTGCGTCATAGCGGGGCGCGACCGAAATGCCCTCCGGCGTCTGCCAGGCCTTGCGGTCCGGTCCGGTCCCGGTCGCGCCGAGGTCGAGGGTCAGGGTGGTGAAATCGGGGCGGGTCATCGGGCGGTCTCCCCGGTCTCGAGGTCTGCGGCGAGGCGCAGGGGGGGCAGCGGCTCACAGCGGTGGTCCGGCGGCGACGGCGCGTCGTCCGTCTCGGTCGTCACATGGGCCGGGCGCGGGCTCTCGTCGACAAAGCGGGTCACGCCGATCAGATGGGCATCGCCGCGGGCATAGGCCGCCGCCAGGGCCCCGCGCGCCTTCGCCACCCGGCCCTGCAGACCGCCGCCCTCGACCGAGGCCACCAGTCCGCCTTCGCGCTCAATGGTCTGGAAGGCGGACCAGCCCGCCTCGGCCAGATCGCGGGTGCGGGTATCGAGGAACCACGACCCGGCCGCCGGATCGTCGACCCGGCCCAGGTGCGCCTCCTCCATCAGGATCAGCTGGGTATTGCGCGCCTGCCGCAGGGCAAAGGCGTCGGGCTGCCCCGCCGCGCGACTGAAGGCGTCCAGCACGATCACATCGGCTCCGCCCACGGCCCCGGCAAAGCCCGCCGCCGTCAACCGCAGCAGATTCGGCCAGGCATCGCGCGCAGCCAGCATCCGCCGCGACGAGCGCGCCTCGATCACAGCTTCGGTCTCGGCGCCCCATTCCCGGGTGAAGGTCCGCCACATCAGGCGCAGCGCCCGCACCTTGGCGAGGCCGTCGAAATAGCTCTGGTCCAGCGACACGCCCAGCACCATCCGCCGGAAGGCCTGCGCCGGAGACAGGCCCGCCCGGCCTGCCGCGTCCGTCAGGGCCACGGCATTGGCCAGCAGATAGCCCAGTTCCTGCGCGGCCGTCCCGCCTGCCTCATGCACCACCCGCCCCGAGGCGAGGAAGGCGCGGGCGTCCGGATAGGCCTCTGCATGCCGCGCCGCCGTATTGCCCGCCAGCTCCAGATAGTCCGCCAGCGGTCGCGCCCCGCCGCCCCGTGCGACAAAGGCCGAGACCGGATCCATGTGAAAGGCCAGCTTCGCGCGCGGCGACCCCTTGGCGGCCACGGCCAGCGCATCGGACGCCGTTGCCGCGTCCAGACCCGCGTCCAGCGCCACCTCGGCCAGTTCCAGCTGAACCCCGGCCAGCGTCTGGACCAGGGTGTCGGAGTCTTCCGTCACCGCGCCGCGCACCAGCAGCGAGGCCGCGCCGCCCTCCAGCTGCGCCAGCGCGACGCCGTTCAGCGCGAGCGCGTCGTCTCCCTCTACCAGAACCCGCAGGTCCCAGGCCCGGCCGTCGGCATGGGAGGGCCGGGGCGCGGTCACGACCGCACCCGCATTGGCGGCGGCGTACAGCGGCCGCACATCCAGACCGTCGGCATCCAGATGCACCAGACTGGCCAGATCGCGGTCCTTGAGCGCGGCTTCGGCAAGCGCGCGCCAGTCAGCAGGGGAGGGTGTGGCAAAGGGCGAGTTGGACATGGGGCTTCTATGGCCGAGGCGACCGCCGGTCGCAATTGTCTCGCAGTCATTGCCCGCCTATGACAAGGGTCTGTTCCACCGGGTTTCCCAATGCTCCAGGTCCGATTGAAGCCGCCTGCCTGTCCCAGCCGTCCGATTGCGCGGGACTGCGGCTCATGCGGTGCGCGGGCCTTCAGCGTCTGCGCCAGCCTGGAGGGCGACGATCTGGCCCGCCTGTCGGCGTTGGCCGAGCCAGTGCGATTCGAGCCGGGTCAGGCCCTGACCCGTCAGGGCGAGCGCGCCGACTATCTGTTCAACATCACTTCGGGCTCGGCCAGGGTGCAAACCCTCATGGCCGATGGGCGACGTCAGATCACCGGCTTCCTGTTCGCCGGCGACTTCGTCGGGCTGGAGGCCGCCGCGCGCCACGCCGGCTCGGTCGAGGCCATCGAGCCGGTGACGGCCTGCCGGTTCGCCATCGGGGACTATCGCACCCTGGTTCGTCAGTCCCCCAAGCTGGAGGCGGTCCTGCTGGAGCGTGCCGGACATGAACTGACCGAGGCCCGCGCCCAGATCCTGCTGCTGGGCCGCAAGACGGCCGAGGAAAAGCTGGCGTCCTTCCTGCTGAACCTCTCGGATCGTGACCCGATGCGCCCGCATGCCGAGGGGCAGCTGCGCCTGCCCATGAGCCGCACCGAGATCGCCGACTATCTGGGCCTGACCATCGAGACCGTCAGCCGTGTCCTGGGGCGTTTCAAGACCGCCGGCATCGTGCAACTGGTGTCAGTCTCGGAGCTGCGCATCCTCCGACCGGATCGTCTCGCCCAGCTCGCTGACAGCGAGGGGTGAGCGCGCCACGCCCGGCCGCTCGATGACCTCCAGAACCCGGTCGCAAAGGTCGACCCCCGCGGCGCGGTGGGTGATCAGCACCAGTCCCTGACCCGTGCGATCCAGCCGGGCCTTCAGCCGGTGCAGGACCTTCTGCTCGGTCCGGGCATCCAGCCCCTCGGTCGGCTCATCCAGCACCAGCCACGGCGCCGTCCGCAGATAGGCGCGCGCCAGCGTCAGGCGCCGTCGCTCCCCGCCTGACAGGAAGGCCCCGCCCGGCCCGACCGGCATGTCCAGTCCCTTCGGAGCGGCCGCGACGCGCTCGGCCAGCGCTGCTTCCTCCAGAACCTCCCACAGCCGGGCCTCGGGTGCCTTCGGGTCGGCCAGCCGCAGGTTCTGGGCTACGGTTCCGTCCAGCAGCGATACCTCTTGGGCGGCATAGGCGAACAGGCCCCGGACATCGGCATCGCCCCGGGCCGGATCCAGGCCCCCGGCCGACATCCGGCCTTCGACGCCGACCCTCAGTCCCATGAGCTGCTCGATCAGCGTGGTCTTGCCGATCCCCGACGGACCACTCAGCCGCACCCGGGCCCCGCCCGGGATCTCCGGTCGATCCGGAAACGGGCGCAGCACTATCCCGGCGGGAGTCTGCATCTGTCCGGGGGCGGCTTCACCCATCAGAGGCTCCAGACGCGCAGTGGCCGCCCGGGCCGCCCCGGCATCGCGCAGGGCGACCACCAGCGCCAACGCCGCCTCCATGCCCGCAGCTGTGGCGAGAGCCGCCACGGCGATCAGGGGCGTCGCGGGCGGCACGGGCGACAGGATCAGGGGAAGACCCACCACCCCCGCCAACGTCAGTCCGGTCACCGCGCCCGCCCAGCTCATCAGATATCCGGCTCGCCGCGACAGGGTGACGGCCGCCGCGTCCGCGGCTTCGGCCACCCGCGCCACCTCGGCTGTCGCCCACCCCTCCAGCGACCAGGCCTTCAGTTCGGGCACCGCCGCCTCCAGCTCGGCCAGTCGAGCCTTCAACTGACCCTGGGCCGCCTGACGGTCCGCAGCGGCGGGCCGTACCCACCGCTCGGCGATCCAGCGGCTGCCCAGCACCAGAACGGCCGCCCCGACGACCAGCGCGACCGCTGAAGCGACGTGTGCCAGCGCCGCCATTCCAGCCGAAACCAGCAGGCCAGCCCCCAGTGCCCAGGGCGCCGACAGGCGGATAAAGCGCGTCTGGATGGAGTCCACGTCCTCGATCAGGCGCGACGAAGCTTCCCCCGCCGCCAGCATCTTCACCGCGCCTCGCCCTTCGGCCAGCCGCGCGTAGAGGCGCGGCCTCAGTCGCCCCAGACCCTGCAAGGCGGCCTCATGCCCGGCGACCCGTTCGACGTAGCGCGAGCCGGTCCGCACGATGGCCAGCAGCCGGATCAGGGCGCTCGGGATCATATAGTTGAAGGCATGGGCGACTGCCGGCCCCGCCAGACCGGCCAGCGCCGCCGCCGTGATGAACCAGCCGGACAGGCCCAGCAGCAGCGCCGCCCCGCAGGTCACGCCGATGGCCGCGACGGTGGCGATCATCAGGCGCGGACGCTGCGCCCGCACCTCGGCCCGGATCAATTGTTCAAGGGGAGACACGGCCCGGCTCACAGCGCCACCACCCGGTCGGCCAGCGCCATCACGGCGCGGGAATGGGTCGCGATCAGGCAGGTGCGCCCCTTGATGGCGGCGGCCAGTGCCGGAATCAGCGCCGCCTCGGCCTCGGCATCCAGATGGGCGGTCGGCTCATCCAGCAACAGCAGGGGCGCCTGTTTCAGCATCGCCCGGGCCAGCGCCAGCCTGCGCCGCTCGCCGCCCGACAG
>JAHJYN010000245.1 GCA_018826885.1 Alphaproteobacteria bacterium
AGGCCGGCATCGAGCTGGACCGCAAGGTCCTCGCCGCCCTGGCCATGGACGGCACCGGCTTCAAGGACATCGCTGACAAGGTCCGCAGCGCGCTCGCCGCCTGATCTTCCGGCCGATGTGACCATACAGACGCCCGCTCCGGGGAACCGGGGCGGGCGTCTTTCGTTGAATTCCGTGCTCCCGGCGCACGGCCCTGACCGTCCGACGACCAGTCGCGACCGGGCCCGCTCCAGGGGAGACCTCCATGTCCATCGCCCGCGTCACCGAAATCACCTCCGCCTCGACCACCAGTTTCGAGGATGCCGTCAGCCAGGGCATCGCCCGCGCCGACCAGACGCTGAAGAATGTCGAAGGGGCCTGGATCCAGGACCAGAAGGTCGTCGTCCGCGGCGGCAAGATCGTCGAATACCGCGTCAATATGAAAATCACCTTCATCCTCAACGACTGACCCGTCGGGCCCCGGGCCGCATCGGTCCGGGGCAAAGGCTTTGCGTGACGGCGTCGGCGGGTTAGACGGTCCGCACCATGACTGATCTCGCCCAACTCGAACTCGACCTCATCAACGCCATCGGCGGGGCCGCCACCGTGGCCGCCGTCGAGGACCTGCGCGTCGCCGCCCTCGGCAAGTCCGGCACAATATCCGGCCTGCTGAAAGGCATGGGGGCCATGAGCCCTGACGAGCGCCGCGACCAGGGGCCGAAGCTGAACGGCCTGCGCGACCGCGTTCAGGCCGCCCTGGCCGCCCGCAAGGCCGAGCTGGAGGCCGCCGAGCTGGACGCCCGGCTGCTGGCCGAACACGTCGACCTGACCCTGCCGGCCCGGCCGCGTCGCAAGGGCAGCGTCCATCCGACCATGCAGGTGATGGACGAGATGATCGCCGTCTTCGCCGACATGGGGTTTGCCGTCGCCGAAGGGCCCGACATCGAGGACGATTTCCACAATTTCACCGCCCTGAACTTCCCGCCCAAACACCCGGCGCGGGAAATGCACGACACCTTCTTCCTCAAGCCCGATCCCGAGACCGGCGAGCGCAAAGTCCTGCGCACCCATACGTCGCCGGTGCAGGTGCGCACGATGATGTCGCAGAAGCCGCCGATCCGCATCATCGCGCCGGGCCGCACCTTCCGGAAGGATTCGGACGCCACTCACACGCCGATGTTCCACCAGATCGAGGGTCTGGTCATCGACCGGGACATCCACATGGGTCATCTGAAGACGACCCTGACCAATTTCATCGCCCGCTTCTTCGAGGTCGATGACGTCGACGCCCGCTTCCGGCCGCACCATTTCCCCTTCACCGAACCCTCGGCCGAGATGGATATCCGCTGCGACCGTTCGGGCGGTCAGCTGAAGTTGAACGAGGGCAGTGACTGGCTCGAGATTCTGGGCTGCGGCATGGTTCACCCCAATGTGCTGCGCAACTGCGGCATCGATCCCGATGAATACCAGGGCTTCGCCTTCGGCATGGGGGTCGATCGTCTGGCCATGCTCAAATACGGAGTCTCGGACCTGCGCCCGATGTTCGAGGCCGATACCCGCTGGCTGGCCCACTATGGCTTCTCCGCCTTCGCGGCCCCGAATGCCGCCAGCGGCCTGAGCTGAGGACAAGACATGAAATTCACCCTGTCCTGGCTCAAGGATCACCTTGAGACTGAAGCCACTGTCGCCGACATCGCCGCCGCCATGACCATGGCCGGGCTGGAGGTCGAACACGTCACCGACCCGACCGCGGCAATGGCCCCATTCACCGTCGCCCGGATCGTTGAGGCGGTTCAGCATCCCAATGCCGACCGCCTGCGCGTCTGCCAGGTCGAGACCGTCGACGGCATGAAGGAGATCGTCTGCGGCGCGCCCAACGCCCGCGCGGGTCTGGTCACCATCTATGCCCCGATCGGGGCCTATGTGCCCGGCCTCGACGTCACCCTGGTCGAGAAGCCGGTGCGCGGCGTGGTCTCCAACGGCATGCTGTGCTCGGCGGCCGAGCTGGAATTGCCGGGTGACAGCGATGGCATCCTCGACCTGGACGCCGGCCTCGCGGTCGGCACCCCGGCGGCCGAGGTGTTCGGGGCCGAGCCGGTCATCGACTTTGAGGTCACCCCCAACCGCCCCGACTGGCTGGGCGTGGATGGCATCGCCCGCGATCTGGCCGCGGCCGGTCTTGGCCGGCTGAAGACCCCCGCCATCGTCCCCGTTCCGGGCCGCTTTGCCTGTCCGGTTTCGATCCGACTGGAGGCGCCCGGCCTGTGCCCGGTCTTCGCCGGACGGGTGATCCGGGGCGTCAGCAACGGCCCCTCGCCCGAGTGGCTGCAGCGGCGGCTGGCGGCCATCGGCCTGCGCTCCATCAACCGGCTGGTCGATGTCACCAACCTGATCGCCTACGACCGGGCCCGGCCGCTGCACGTCTATGACCTCGCCAGCCTGAAGGGCCAGGCGGTGGTCGCCCGGGGCGGGACCGACGGCGAGACTGTCGCCGCGCTGGACGGCAAGACCTATGCGGCCGCCCCCGACATCTGCGTCATCGCCGACGACGAGGGTCAGAGGGCGATCGGCCTTGGCGGCGTCATGGGCGGCGAGACGACCGGCTGCTCGGACGCCACGACCGACGTCTTCCTCGAGAGCGCCTGGTTCGACCCGCTGGCGACGGCCCAGACCGGGCGGACGCTGGGCATCAGCTCGGACGCCCAGTACCGCTTTGCCCGCCGGGTCGACCCCGGCACGGTGGTGCCCGGGATCGAGCTGGCCACCCGGATGATCCTGGACCTGTGCGGCGGTGAGCCGTCCGAGGTCGTGGTCGCGGGCGAGGGCCCGGCTGCCCTCGCAGGCTTTGCCTTTGACCCGGCCCGCGTCGGGCGGCTGACCGGACTGGACGTCAGCCCCGAGCGCACCGCCGAGGTGCTGACCGCGCTCGGCTTTGCCGTCGAGACGGGCCAGCCGTGGACCGTCACCCCGCCCAGCTGGCGCGCCGATGCCCATGGCCCGGCAGACCTGATCGAGGAGGTGGCGCGGATCGTCGGCTATGACGCCCTGCCGTCCACCCCCCTGCCGGATCTGGGCGCCCCCAGCGCCGGCCTGCTGTCGCCGCTGCAGGCCCGGGTGCGCCGGGCCCGCCGGGCACTGGCCGCCCTGGGTTATGCCGAGGCGGTCACCTGGTCCTTCACCAGCCAGGACATCGCCCGGGCCTTTGGCGGCGGGGACGACCGGCTGCTGGTCGAGAACCCGATCGCCCAGGGCCTGGACTGCATGCGGCCCTCGATCCTGCCCAACCTGATCCAGGCGGCGGCGCGCAATGCCGACCGCGGCCACCCCGACGTGGCCCTGTTCGAGATCGGGCCGGTCTATCGCGACGACAGCCCGACCGGCCAGCGGACGGCCATCACCGTGGTCGTGGCCCCCCATACCGCCCGCCACTGGAGCGGCGCCGGCGAGGACCCGCTGTTCCAGCTGAAGGGCGACCTGATGCGGCTGCTGACCCTGCTGGGCGCCCCGGCCGGCCTGCAGACGGTTCAGGACCCCGAGCGCAGTCCCACCGACGGCTGGTGGCATCCGGGCCGTTCGGCGCGGGTGCAGCTGGGGCCCAAGGCCCTGATCGCCCAGTTCGGCGCCCTGCATCCGGCCACGCTGAAGACGCTGGATGCCGAGCCGCCCATGCTGGGCTTCGAGCTGATCCTCGAGGCCCTGCCCGAACCGCGCGGTGCCAAAACCAAGTCACGCGGCCCGGCCAATCTGTCGACCCTGATGCCGCTCGGCCGCGACTTTGCCTTTGTGGTCGAGGACCGGGTGCCCGCGGGCGATCTGGTCCGGGCCGTCCAGGGCGCCGACAAGGCGCGGATCACCGATGTCGCCGTCTTTGACGTCTATCGCGGCAAGGGCGTCGAGCCGGGCTTCAAATCGGTGGCGCTGGAGGTCACGATCCAGCCCGATCAGGCGACCCTGACCGAGGCCGAGATCGAGGCCCTGTCGGCGAAGATCGTGGCGGCGGCGCATAAGCTGGGTGCCGCGCTGCGCCAGTAGGCCCGGGCTTCAAATTTCTGTTGACGACCTCCATTTTCTGCGAACAGTGTTCGGCTGAGGAATCGGGGGATTGTCATGAAAACACAGGTCTTTGCGGCCATCGCCGCGTGCGCCCTGCTGGGCGGGTGCGCGGAGATGGCGACCGGTCTGGCCGCCTATGCCGACCAGCTGGATGCCGAGAGCGGCGCCTGGTGGCCCGACGAGCATCTCAGCGAGCGGCTGGACGGCGACTGTCCGACCTTCAGCGAGTTCGGGCGGGTCAATAACCAGACCTATTACCGGGTGCGCAACCTCGCCTCGACGAGCGCGTCGATGACCATGACCTGGAGCACCGGCCTGACCAGCAGCTTCTACCTGGCGCCGGGTGAGACCAGCAATTTTGTCTATATGACGCCGTCGGTGACGCCCTCGCACCTGTCGGTCCAGTGCTGACGGCAATCTGGCGTTAACCTTGCCGCCGCAAGTCTGACTCAATGCCGCGAGAGTGTGGGCCGCGACAGGATGCGCCCCTGTCGCTGCCTGAGGAGATTTGCCATGGACCGTCGCAAGCTGATCCTGACCGGCCTTGCCGCCGCCACCCCGCTGGCGGCCGGGTCTCTGTCGGGCTGTGCCACCTCCCAGCCGGGCCAGGCCCAGACCGGTCCCAGCTATCCGATCCGCTCGGATCAGGAGGCCCCGGCCTATACCGCCGAGGAACTGGTGGCCGTCGGCTCGCGCGAGCTCGGTATCGCCGCCGAGGCCATGGGCGGGGCGATCGAACGCATCTTTGCCGATCAGGGCGACCGCCCGACCGCCTATATCGCGGGCGAGGAGGGCGCGGGCGCCATGGGGATCGGGGTGCGGTACGGACGCGGCGCCCTGCATATGAAAGACCTCAGCGCCTCACAGGAAATCTTCTGGCAGGGCATTTCGATCGGCTGGGACGTGGGCGGCAACGCCAGCCGGGTCTTCACCCTGGTCTATGGCCTCTACTATCCCGACATGATCTATCGCCGCTATCCGGGGGTCGAGGGTTCGGCCTATCTGATCGGCGGCCTCGGCGTGAACTACCAGCAGGCCGACGGCATCATCCTCGCCCCCGTGCGTACCGGCGTCGGCCTGCGCCTCGGCGCCAACGTCGGCACCATGGCCTACAGCCGCCAGCGGAACCTGCTGCCGTTCTAGGGGCGGGAAATTACCGTCTGAAGAGTCTGAATTCGGACCTGCGTCGGCGGGAGTTTCTGTCCTTCTCCCGATGGGAGAAGGTGGCGCGTGAGCGCCGGATGAG
>JAHJYN010000246.1 GCA_018826885.1 Alphaproteobacteria bacterium
CGTCGTCCTCAGGCTGGATCGCTGGATTTGCCATGCCCCGACCCTACCACAACCGTCAGTCGCGCTCCAGCGCGCGCCAGCCGATGTCGGTGCGATTGAACCCGCCCGGCCAGTCGATCTTCCGAACCGCCGCATAGGCCCTCTCGCGCGCCTCGGCGATGCCCTCGCCCTCGGCGCAAACGCTCAGCACGCGTCCGCCCGAAGCCACCAGGGTCCCGTCCTCACGCCTTTGGGTGCCGGCGTGGAACACCTGCACATGCGGGCCGAAATCCTGATCTGCGCCGCGGATGATGGAACCCTCGATCGGGCTGTCCGGATAGCCTCGCGCAGCCATGACCACACAGATGACGGTCTGCGGCTTGAACTCCGGCTCCGGCAGGCGTGACACGTCCCCGCGCGCGCAGGCCAGCAGATAGGGCACGATGTCCCCCGCCATCCGCATCATCAGGACCTGACATTCCGGGTCGCCGAAGCGGGCGTTGAACTCGACGACGCGGGGTCCCTCGGCAGTGGCCATCAGCCCCACATACAGCACCCCGCGATAGGGATTTCCCTCCGCTGCCATGCCCGCCATCGTCGGTTTGACGATCCGGCTTTCGACCGCCTCAACCAGATCGGGCGTGAACACCGGGGCGGGTGAATAGGCCCCCATCCCCCCTGTGTTGGGTCCCAGGTCGCCGTCAAAGGCGCGCTTGTGGTCCTGGGCTCCGCCGAACAGGCGCGCGGCCCTGCCGTCGCACAGGGCGAACAGCGAGCCCTCCTCGCCCGCCATAAACTCCTCGATGACCACGCGCGCCCCGGCGCTGCCGAACCGCCCGCCCAGCATCCGCTCGATCTCGGCCTCGGCGTCCTTGCGGTCCGGGCTGATCGCCACCCCCTTGCCCGCCGCCAGACCGTCCGCCTTGATCACATAGGGGGGCTTGAAGACCGTCAGCGCGGCCCGCGCGTCCTTCAGGGTCTCATAGACGCCATAGCCCGCCGTCGGAATGTCGTGCCGTTCCAGAAATTCCTTGGCAAAGGCCTTGGACGTCTCCAGCCGCGCCGCCCGCGCCGTCGGTCCGAAACAGGGGATGCCCACTGCGTCCAGCCGGTCGGCCAGCCCCGCCTCCAGCGCCATCTCCGGCCCCACGACAACCAGATCGGCCTTGATCTCGCGCGCCAGCGCCGCCAGCGCCTCGGCATCGTCGGCCTTCACGTCCGCGCGCAGCTCGCCCAGCTTCGCCATACCGGGATTGCCCGGCGCCACCACCAGTCGGCGGCACAGGGGGGACTGGGCGATTTTCCAGGCCAGCGCATGCTCGCGCCCGCCCGATCCGACGAGGAGGATATTCATGCCCGCGACATGACCGCACCGCGCCGTGGGGTCAAGCCGGGCGTTGCCTGCGACCGCTCCGGGGGTCTAAGCCTGAACGCCCATGACCGACGATTCCTACGCCTTCGAAGGACCCGCCGCGGTCGCCCCTCCCCCCGGCGACAACAATCCGGCCGTCTCGATCTCCGAGCTGGCCTTCGCCCTCAAGCGCACGCTCGAGGACCGGTTCGGCCATGTCCGGCTGCGCGGTGAGATTTCCAAGGTCAATCGTCATGCCTCGGGCCATGTCTATCTGACGCTCAAGGACGACAAGGCCTCGCTGGACGGTGTGGTCTGGAAGGGGCAGGTGCGCGGCCTGTCGATCCAGCCCGAGACCGGGCTGGAGGTCATCGTCACCGGCAAGATCACCAGCTATCCGGCCCGCTCCAGCTACCAGATCGTCATCGACAGCATGGAGGCCGCCGGCGCCGGCGCCCTGCTGGCCCAGCTGGAACGGCTGAAGGCGAAACTCCGCGACGAGGGCCTGTTCGAACCCGGTCGCAAGGTCGCCCTGCCCGGCTACCCCCGCGTCATCGGCGTCATCACCAGCCCGACCGGGGCGGTGATCCGCGACATCCTGCACCGGATCCGAGAGCGCTGGCCCTGCCATGTTCTGGTCTGGCCCGTGGTCGTCCAGGGCGAGGTCGCCGCCCGTCAGGTGGCCGCCGCCATCCGGGGGTTCGAGGCCCTTACGCCCGGCGGCCCCATCCCCCGTCCCGATGTGCTGGTTGTCGCCCGCGGCGGCGGCTCTGTCGAGGATCTGTGGCCCTTCAACGACGAGGACCTGGCCCGCGCCGTCGCCGCCTGTTCTATCCCGCTGGTCTCGGCCGTCGGGCACGAGACCGACACCACATTGATCGACTTCGTCTCGGACCGGCGGGCGCCCACGCCCACAGGGGCGGCCGAAATCCTCACCCCCGTCCGGGCCGAACTGGTCGCCACGCTCGCCGATCTGGAGCGTCGCCGCCTGCAGGGCGCCGCCCGCCTGATCGAGGATCGCCGCACCCGTCTGCGCGCCACCGCCCGCGGCCTGCCCAAACGGCCCGAGGACCTGCTGGGTCTGGCCCGTCAGCGGCTGGACCATGCCTCCAGCCGGCTCGGCTCGGCGCTGGGCCGCAATGTCGCCGTCCATCAGCACCGGCTGGCCGTGCTGCAGGGCCGTCTGGGCCGCGGCCTGCTGGACCGGGGGCTGGAGCGGCGGGCCACCCGGCTGGCGACCCTGTCCGAAAAGCTGTCGGTGCCGCCGCGGGCCCTCGACCGCGGGACCCAGTCGCTGATCACCCTGTCCCGGGCGCTGAACAGCCTCAACCCGCGCACGCCCAAGCCCGGCTTTGCCCGGGTCGAGGCCGGGGACGGCCAGTGGCTGACCGCCGCCGGCCAGATCGCGCCGGGACAGGCGCTCGGTCTGGTCTTCGCCGACGGGCGGGTCGATGTTCGCGCCGAGGGCGGCACGGCCCCGGAACCCGCTCCCGCTCCCCCACCGGCCCAGAAACCGCGCCGTGTTGCGCCGCCGCCACCCGATCAGGGCGACCTGTTCTGACCGCTTCCGTAATTTCCGGCGCACGCTAGACTGGCGCCATGGACGTGAGGGGCGACAGGACCGGCCAGAGCCGGGTGGACGGGCAGGAAGCGCGGCTGCGCTATGCCGACGGCGATTTCGTCATCATGACCAGCGGCGCCTTCGTGCGCTGCGCCGTCAGCGGCCGGCCCATCCCGCTTCCGGCCCTGCGCTACTGGAGCGTGGCCCGGCAGGAGGCCTATTACGGCCCCGAGGAAGCCGTTCAGAACCTGGCCCCGCCGAAATGACCCTGGACCGCCGCGCCCTTCTGTCCGGCCTGGCGGTCTCCGGCATGATGGCCTCGGGCGCCCGGGCCCAGGACGACCCGTTCAACCTTCAGGGCCGGCCCGTTCAGGGCGGGCATCTGATCGGCCGCACCTGGCCCCGCGCCCTCGTCTTTCTGGACGGCGAGGCCCTGACCACCGCCTCGGCCGACGGCTGGTTCATCGTCGGCTTTGATCGCGACGCCCCGCTCAGCCACCGCATCACCGCCCGCTCGAACGGCCGCGAGCACAGCACCGACGTCACGCTGGCACGGGGCCAGTTCCCCAGCCACAGCATCAGCGGCCTGCCCCCATCGACCGTCGCGCCGCAGGACCCGGCCCTGCTGGCCCGCATCCGCGAACAGGCCGCGATCAAGGCCGAGGCCTATGCCAGCCGCCTCGACGCCGACTTTTTCCGCGACGGGTTTTCGCCGCCGCTCGAGACCCTGCGCGTCACCAGCGCCTGGGGCAGCCAGCGCATCCTCAACGGCACCCCCGCCCAACCCCACTATGGCGTCGACCTCGGCGCGCCGACCGGGGCCCCAATCACCGCCCCGGCCGCCGGCCTGGTCACCCTGGCGGAAAGCGATTTTCACTACGAAGGCGGCCTCGTCTTCATCGACCACGGTCAGGGGCTGGTCACCGCCTATCTGCACCAGTCCCGGGTCGAGGTCTCGGTCGGCCAGACCGTCTATCGCGGCCAGCTGATCGGCCGGGTCGGTGCGCGGGGCCGGGCCACGGGGCCGCATCTGTGCTGGCGGATGAAATGGCGCGACCGCAATCTCGATCCGTCCCTGCTGCTGCGCGGCTAGGCGAGAACGCCGGGTTTCTCCCCGTGGACCCGCGCCGCAATCATGACTAGGATGTAACAAATCAACGCCCCTCGCGGGCCCAGCCTTCCTGTGTCTTCATGTCGTCCCTCCAGTCGATTCACATTCTTCTCGTGGACGACAATCAGCACATGCGTGCCATTACCTCCGCTATCCTGCAGTCCGCGGGCGTCCGAAAGATTCGCGAAGTGACGGATGGCTCGGCCGCAATCGAGGCCCTGCGCGGGGATGTCTTCGACCTGGCCATTGTGGACTTCAACATGTTCCCGCTGGATGGCGTCGAGTTCACCCGTCTGGTCCGCAACAGCCCCGACAGCACCAACCCCTATCTGCCGATCATCATGATGACCGGCCATTCCGAGAAGAGCCGCGTGGTCGAGGCGCGCGACGCCGGGGTCACCGAGTTTGTGGTCAAGCCGATCACCGCCAAGGCGATTCTCGAGCGCATGAACGCCGTGATCTACAAGCCGCGCCCGTTCGTGAAGACCGACGGCTATTTCGGCCCCGACCGCCGCCGGAATGCGCTCAAGACCTTCAAGGGCCCCTACCGCCGCTCGACGGATGCTGGCACCGGTTCCAGCGAGGCATAGACCCGGTCGGGCCAGCGTTTGTGCACCCAGAACCAGTCGACCGGGCTCTCGCGCACCCGATCCTCGATAAAGCGGGTGATGGTCTGGACCCCGCGTGCGATATCGGCCTGGCGGTCGCCGGTCTTCTCCAGCTCAATGGGCTCGTAGACCGTCACCCGGAACCGCACCCCGGGTAGCCGCACCGTCGACATGGGCTGCAGCACCGTCCCGAAGCGCAGCGCCAGCCGGCTGGGCCCCGGGGCCGCATTGACCGGCTGACCAAAGAAGGTCACCTCCGGCCCCTCCGAAAACTTCTGGTCGTTCATCAGGGCGACCGACTCGCCGCGCGCCATCCCGGCCAGCAGTTCCCGCGCCCCGTCCCCGCCCTTGGGCGCAAACAGCTTCACGCCATACCGGGCCCGCGCCGCGATGATCTGGGCATCGACATAGGGGTTGTTGGCCGCGCGATAGGTGATCTGGCACGGTACGCCCGAGCCGGTGATCGTCGCCGCCAGCGTCTCGATATTGGCGAAATGCCCGCCCGCGAAGACCACCGGCTTGCCGCTGTCGCGGATGGCGTGCAGCCGCTCCAGCCCGACCACCTCGATGCGGTTCTGTTTGACCAGCAGGTCCATGACCGCCGTCTCGGCAAACGACCGGCCGGTCTGCTCCCACTGCGCCAGCGCCAGTGCCTCGCGCTCGGCCTCCGCCATGTCGGGAAAGGCGATCCGCAGATTGCGCATCACCGTCTTTTGCGTGCCCGTCCTGGGCCCCAGTGTCCGGAGCAGCCAGCCGCCCAGCGCCGAGGCCCGCTCGACCCCCAGCATCCGCATCAGGCCGATGAAGGCGGCAAACCCCGCCGCCTCCACCCGCCAGATCAGGTCCTGACGCAGGCTGACCTTTTTGGCGCTATCGCCCGTCGGGCTACTTGAGCGCGTCTTGTCTGTCTCACCAGGCAATGGTGATGCCACCGTCGACCACCAGGGTCTGGCCGGTCATATAGGTCGAGGCGGGCGCGGCCAGATAGACGGCGGCCCCGGCGATCTCGTCCGGCTGGCC
>JAHJYN010000247.1 GCA_018826885.1 Alphaproteobacteria bacterium
ACCCGCTTGACGTCGGTCGAGGCCCCGCCTAAACGACGCCCTCCTTCGGGCGGCAACGCCTGAACGGGAAACGCGGGTGTAGCTCAGTTGGTTAGAGTGCCGGCCTGTCACGCCGGAGGTCGCGGGTTCGAGCCCCGTCACTCGCGCCATTCCTGACACTGTCGGAATGGCGCATCCCCTCCCCCTCCCAGATGATCATGGACGGGCCCATCTCAGGGTCCGAACAGAGGGTCCGGGGCCTCGGTCGCGCGCTCACGCCCCTCGGGTCCGGCCGTGATCTGGACGAAGGTAAAGCCGCGCGCGGTCAGTGTGTCCAGCAGAGCCGGCAGCGCCCGGATCATGTTCGGCCGGGTTTCGTGCAGAATCAGCACCCCGCCGCCCGATGCCTCCATGACCGATACAGTCCGGCGCAGGATCGCGTCGGCGCCGAGGCCACGCCAGTCGTCCGTCCCGCCCTCCGCAGACACCACCAGAATGCCGCGCTCTCCCAGCCACCCAGCCAATGCGGGGCTCTCATTCAATCCCGGAAAGCGGAACAGCGGCTCCAGCCGGGCCCGCTGCTCGGGCGGGGAATCGGCCAGCGCCCCATCCAAGGCGGCGAAGCCCCGGCGGATTTCGCGGTGAGCCTCGGCCGGAGTCCAGTATCGCAGCCGCGTCGGATGGGACCAGCTGTGACTGGCCACATTGTGCCCGCGCCGCGTCACTTCCCTCACCAGATCGGGACGTCGCTCTGCATAGACGCCCACGAAAAAGAAGGTGGCCTTGATGCCGCGTGCGTCGAGGATGTCGAGTACCCTCGGCAGATAGGTGGGGTCCGGCCCGTCATCGAAGGTCAGGGCAATCGACCGGGGCGGCAGCGGCGTGCGGACGTGCTGCAGATTGCCATATCGACCGGGCCTGGCCGGCAGGACGACCACGCCTTCGGGGCTCACACCCGGATTGGAGGCCTCAACCGGCGTGGCGCCGGCTGACGGGACGCCCTCTGCCGAGGGCAGCCACAGCGCCAGAAGCACAGCCATAAGGATCAGGATCGGTCGCACGCTGCCCCCCGGAGCGGTAAGGCGTGGACCCTAGAAGACGGTCGGCCCGTCGTGCGGCGCTTGCAACCAGCGGGGGATTGATCCCCCCTCAGCCACCCGCGTATCCGCCGATAATCGGCAGGATCTCGCCTGTGATGTAGCTGGAGCACTGGGGCGAGGCGAGGAAGACATAGGCCGGCGCGATCTCTTCGGGCTGGGCCGGGCGCTTCATCACTGTTCCCGAGCCAAACTTCGATGTCCCCTCCGCATCCCGATCCGCCGGATTGAGCGGGGTCCAGACCGGGCCCGGAGCCACCACATTCACCCGGATGCCACGCGGCGCCAGATGGGTGCCCAGAGAACGGGCAAAGGCGTGAATCCCGCCCTTGGTCATCGAATAGTCGAGCAGCTGATCATTGCCCATGATGCCGGTCACCGACCCCGTCATGACAATGGCGCCGCCTGATTTCAGATGCGGGACGGCGGCCTGACAGATGTTGAAATAGCCATAGAGGTTGGTCTTCAGCGTCCGGTCGAAATGCTCGAACGTCAGGTCCTCGAAGGTGGGCACATGTTCCTGGAAGGCGGCGTTCGGCACCACAACGTCCAGACGGCCAAAGGCGTCCAGCGTGGCCTGGACCGCAGCCTTCGCAAACTCGGGATCCGCGACGTCGCCCTTCAGCACGATCGCCTTGCGGCCCTCGGCCTCGACGGCCGCGCGGGTGTCCTCGGCGTCGCCCGCCTCGTCCAGATGGCAGATGGCGATATCGCACCCCTCGCGCGCGAACAGTACGGCGACCGCGCGACCGATCCCGGAGTCACCGCCCGTGATCAGGGCGGCAAACCCCTCCAGCTTGCCCGACCCCTTCCAGAAGGGCGCGTCGTACATCGGCGCGGGCTCAAGCGCCGCCTCGTCCCCCGGCTTGGTCTGGTGCTGCTCCGGGAACGGCGGCTCGGGATAGCGGCGGGCTCCGGCCTGCACCGCGCCCTGCTTTTCCGAATCGCCCGAGCGGGCGTCCCTGGCGTCGATCCGTTCCTGGATCTCGCGTTCCTGATCGGCAATTTTCTCGGCGCGCGCGTCGAAGCGGTCGTCCATGCCTGGCCTCCTGTGGGTTCAGAAGGGCAATGCGCCATGCGGGTGGCCTGTTCCGAACGGTCAGGCTTCAGCAGGCGGACGGGACGCCATACCTCAGCGTCTCGCCCGAGACCTCGCCATTGCGAAGCTCGATCCGGATCAGCCGGTCGTATTCGCATTCGGGCATGTCGGGCGTCTCATAGCCCAGCGCCCGCGCAATCAGGGGGACGGTATTGCTGTGCCCCGAGATCAGGACGATTGCATCCTCAGGCAGGGCCAGCACACCCTGCCGGATGATCGCAACATGAGCCTCCACCCCGGCGTCCAGAGGGCTGACCGTAACAAAGGCGCCGGAGGCATCAATGGTCGGCGCAGCGGTCAACCGCGTGCGCTGCAGCGGGCTGACAACCACGAGGTCCGGCCCGTCATCGGCGAACAGCGCGGCCACGGCCCCGGCGCGCGCCACGCCGGCCTCCGACAGAACCGGGTCCCGCTCCGTGTCGCTGGCTTTCTCGGCGTGCCGGACGAGGTAGACCGTCTGGGCAGACGCTGCGTTCGCACACAGGGACAGGCCCACGGCCAGGACCAGTCCGGCGATCAGGGTCTTTGTCATTCGACTTTGCTCCGGGTGAAGGCGGCCTCGCCGCTGGCCTCGCCATAGACGCGGCACAGGTCCTGAAAGACACGATCCCAGGCGAAATGGGTCTCTGCCTTCAGGCGGGCCGCGTGTCCCACGGCATCCAGATCCCGCTCGAACAGCGCCGACACCGCCTCGGCATAGGCCCGCGGCTCAGCCCGATCGGCCAGCTGCCCGACGGTCGTATCGACCGTCTCGGCCACACCGCCGGCATTGACCCCGACGACCGGACGACCACAGGCCATGGCCTCCAGCACGATCAGGCCAAACGGCTCCTTGTCATTGGCGTGCACGAAGGCATCGCAGCTGGCGATGATCTTCGAGACCACCCTGGGGTCCGTCTCATAGGGCATGGCGATCACCCGGTCCTCGGGCGGCATGCCGGTTCCGGCGCCCACCAGGACGAGATGATAGGGGTCTCCGAGCAACTGCACGGCCTCGATCAGGACGTCGATATTCTTCTCCTTTGCCGGACGTCCGGCAAAGCACAGCAGGCGCGCACTGTCGGGAAGGCCCAGCTGATCCAGCAGCCACTGACGATCCCGACGATCCGGCCGGAAGGTATCGATCTCGACGCCCAGCGGGCGGATGACGATGTTCTGGATCCCGGCCTCTTCCAGTCGGCGCGCAATGAAGCGGCTGGGGGAAACCACGGTGTCGAACTGCGAGAACAGACGGGCCCAGCGCTTTTCGACCGGCTTCTTGGCCCACTCGCCGAAGTGAAGCGCCGCCAGACCTGCCGGGTCGGAGTGGCAGAAGCCTATCACGGGACAGCCGACCCTCTGCCCCGCCTCAAGCGCGCCCTGCCCGGGGGTATAGGGATCGCCTGCCTCGATGACCGAAGGCTTGAGTGCTGAAACCCAGGCCCCCCAGCGGCGCACCGAGGACGGCCAGCGATAGCCGTCACCAAACGGCAACTTGGCCGCGTGCAACCGGACCACATCGTCACTGCCCACCCGGTGGCGCGCGCCCGGCACGACCAGACTATGGGCGATATCCGGGCGATTCCCGGCCAGCCAGGCCTTTTTCGACAAGAGGTAGCGTTTCACCCCCCCGGATCGAGGCGCGTAGAGCATCGTGGTGTCGACAAGCCGCGGACGCGGATCCTCCGCGACGCCGCGCACGCCCTGAAAGGCCTCGGACACTTCCTCATCGAGGCCGGGAATCAGGCGGAGTTCGGTCTCTTGAACGTCTTGCCCACGGAGACTGCGGGCCAGTTTCAGACCGGTCTCGCGCCCCGCGCTATCGCTCGGGAATTTTCGCTTCAGCTTCGACTTTGACTTTACCATGATCGCCCGTAACGCCAGCGGCGGGCAATCTCAAGTCTCGTCCGTACCCGGCAAATCTTCTTCAATCCGTCGCCCTCTCCGACCAAGTGACTCCCGGATCAGGACCTCGACCTGGGCGTTGACCGAGCGAAACTCCGCCGCAGCCAGCCGCTCAACCGCTGCCATGACCTTCGGGGATGTCCTTAACAGAAACGCTTTTCGGTCTTTCGGCATATCAGAGGATCAACCGTACAGCGTGCCCGTATTGACCACGGGCTGGGCCTCGCGGTCGGCGCACAGCACGACCAGCAGGTTCGACACCATGGCGGCCTTGCGGTCTTCGTCCAGGTCCACGACACCCCGGGTATTCAGATCCTGGAGCGCGTTCTCAACCATTTCGACCGCGCCGCGCACGATCAGGCGACGGGCCGCCAGCACGGCCTCGGCCTGCTGACGTTTCAGCATGGCTCCGGCGATCTCGGGGGCGTAGGCGAGGTGGGCGATACGCGCCTCATCAATGGCGACCCCGGCCACGGCGATCCGACCGACCAGCTCATCACGCAGCCGGGTTGCCACTTCCTCGGCATCGGAGCGCAGCGTGAGCTCATGTTCCTCGCCGTGGTCATAGGCATAGTGGGCCGCCATGTCCCTGAGGGCCGTATCCACCTGGATGTTCACGAAGGCCCGGAAATCATCGACATCGAACAGGGCCTGGGCCGAATCCTCGACACGCCAGACGACGTTGGCCGCGATCTCGATCGGATTGCCGCGTCTGTCGTTCACCTTCAGCTTGTCGCTGGTCAGGTTGCGGACGCGCAGACTGATCTTCTTGCGCGAATACCAAGGCAGCACCCAGCGAAGTCCCGTCTTGCGGTCGGTGCCGCGATAATCCCCGAACAACAGGATGGCCATCGCCTCGTTCGGCTGCAGGGCATAGAGCCCGCACAGCAGGATGAACCCCAGCGACAGAAGCAGAATGCCCCCGACCACATTGAGCGGCGAGTCGGGCTGGGCGAAGACCGCCAGGGCCCCCGCCACCATCAGGGCCAGCGACATCAGCAGCATCAGAATGCCGTTGCCCGTGCGGGCCGGATGTTCGCGCGACAGGGAATGCGAGCCCGTCGGCGATCGGGATTGAGCGTCGGTCATTTTCACCCTCCAGACAGAGCAAGATGATATCACCTCGATATCTTATCCTGCAAGCCACAACCGGCACCCCAAGTCGCCAAATCGACCCCCCGGCCTTGCATTCGCCTCAAATTCGGGAAACTTGGGACAGAACCGTTGCCATCCTGCTAGATGGACTGAATCTAACGGCTCGCGAGTTTCCACGAGGGGTTTGTTCCGAATGCGTTATCTGTATGCGACCGCAGCGGCGATCGCTCCCCTTCTCTTCGCCTGCGGCGCCAATGCCCAGGTGGCCGTTGATTCCTCGCGCACGACGCCGATCACGACGGCCAACCCCGCGGGCAACGGGCCCGATGACATCATCATCACCTCGGGCGGCACCATCAACCTCACGTCCGGCACGGCGGTCACGGTCAATTCGAGCAACGACTTCTCGATCAACGCCAACGGCAACATCACGATGTCGAACTCCGCGAGCGGGTCGACGGCCATCCTGATCGAGGGCGGCAACACCACTGACATCACCATTGCCGGGTCGATCGTCGTCAGCGATGACCTGACCGAGAATACGGACTCCGACCAGGACGGCGATTTCGACGGCCCGTTCGCCACGGGGTCCAACCGCTTCGGCATTCGCCTCAACGGCGCCGGCGCGATGACCGGCAACGTCAATATGCAGAACGGCTCGACCATGCTGGTCGAGGGCAATGACTCATTCGGCATCTCGCTGGAAAGCGACCTGATCGGCAATCTGACCAACCAGGGCACGATCCGGGTCATCGGCAACAACAGCATGGCTGTGCGGGCGCTCGGCGCCATCGACGGGACGGTCTATCTGGGCGGCAGCATCACGACGGTGGGCGCCGGATCGACCGCGATCGGCATGTTCGGAAACATTTCGGGCGGGCTGAACATCCAGGGCTCCGTGTCCTCGACGGGCTATCGCTACACCAGTCGCTCCAGCGAGGAGTTCATCGGCAATCTCGACGCCGACGACCTGCTGCAGGGGGGCCCTGCCGTGATCATCGCGGGCAATGTCGCCGGCGGCGTCACCCTGGGCCGTCCCCCCGCCGACGAGGACGAGGACGTGTCTGACGAAGACGGTGACGGCATCACCGATTCCGATGAGGGTTCGGCCCAGATCAACGTCTTTGGCGAAGCCCCGGCCATTCTGATCGGCTCGGACACCCAGACCGTGACGCTCGGCCTCGCGGGCACGGGCGATCTGGCCTACGGCTTTATCAATCAGGGCTCCGTCAGCGCCCAGGGCGTCTATGACGGCATTGAAGCCAACGGCATTCGCTTCGGCCTCGAAGGCGGACAGGATGTCATCGTCGAAGGCGGTATCCTGAACACCGGGTCTGTGGCGGCCCTCGCCTATGATGCCAACGCTGTCGGTGTCCGGCTGTCCAGCGGCGTGACCACGCCCGTGTTCATCAATGACGGATCGCTCACGGCCGCTTCGGCATCTGACCTCAATACGACGGTGACCACGCTTCTGATCGAGGCGGGGGCCAGTCTGCCGACGTTCGTCAACAACGGGCAGTTCCTGGCGTCTTCGGGCGGCGGCACGGCCGATCTGACGGCTCTGCTTGATCTCAGCGGCACCCTGACGTCGATCACCAACACCGGCTCGATGCAGTCCAACATGTTCGCCAATGACGCGGGCGACCCGATCACCGGCACCACGACTCTCATCAATGTTGAGGCCAACACCACCGGCGTCACCCTGATCCAGGAAGGGATCGTCGATCCGGACAGCCAGGAGGACGACTCCGACGGAGATGGCGTGGTCGACAATGATGAGCCCTCGATGGTAGGCGCCATCCGGCTCGGCTCGGGCGCAGACGTGGTCGACATTCGCAACGGCACCGTGCTCAGCGACATTTCGTTCGGGGACGGCCTCGACACGCTGTCGATCACCGGCGGAGCCTTTGTGCGAGGTACCCTCGCAGACAGCGACAGCCTGCTCGACATCTCGGTCGCCGACGGCGTTCTGGACCTCAGCCAGACGACGATCATGGACATTTCGAACCTGACGATCGGCAGCGACGGACGCTTCGTCGTCAGCATCGACGGTGAGACCAACAGCGCGTCCGGATTCAATGTCTCTGGCACAGCGACGATCGAGGACGGCGCCGAACTGGGCGTCCGCTTCACCTCGCTGATCGAAGGACCGAGCCGTTTCACCATCATCGAGGCGGACACCCTGAACTTCGGTGACCTGGACCTGGACGCGATTTCGGAAAATGCACCGTATCTGTTCATCCTGGACGCCGGCGCGGACCTTCCGAACAATGAGGTCTATGTCGACGTCCGCCGTCGCACCGCCGAGGAAGCCGGATTCATTTCCGTCGAGGCCTCCGCCTATGACGCCATCTACGACGCGCTCGACCGGGATTCCGGCATACTGACGGCGTTTATCAACCAGACCGGCCGGGACGACTTCCTCAATCTGTATGAGCAGATGCTGCCGGACCACTCCGGCGGTCCGCTGCTGTCGCTGGCCAGCGGGGTCGACGCCGTCACGCGTGCGCTGGTGGGCCGCAACGCGTCCGCCCAGCCCGGTGAAACCAGCGCCTGGGTCCAGGAAATCACTTTCTATGCCGACAAGGACAAGACCGACACCTACGGTTTCCGGTCCGAGGGCTTTGGCGTGGCCGGCGGCGTGGAATACGGCACGTCCAACGGTGCGCTGGGCGTCAGCATCGCCTTCACCTCCTCGGACCTCGAGGATCCGGAAGCCGAGGCCCAGGAGAACCTGACCGCCAATCTGGTCGAGCTGGGACTCTACTGGCGCGCCCAGGGGCAGTACTGGACGACCTGGGCCCGTGCGGCGGCGGGCTATGCCTCGTTCGAGGCCGACCGTCAGTTCGTCGGCGGTGGCCTGAACATCAGCAATGAATCGAGCTGGAACGGTTTCACCCTGGCCGCGGCCGGGGGCGCGTCCTACGAGCGCGAGTACGGCCGTTTCACCCTGCGTCCCGAAGTCTATGCCGAGTATTTCTCGCTGAGCGAGGATTCCCGCGAAGAGGTCGGCGGTGGGGACGGGTTTGACCTGATCATCGACGAGCGCGATGGGCACATGTTCTCGGCGGTTGCCGCCATGAATATCGCCTACACGATCGACGAGGACAGCTGGCTCAAGCCCGAGTTCCGTATCGGCTGGCGCCAGAACATCTCGGTCGATCCGGGCTCCACGATCGCCCGCTTTGCCAGCGGGGGTCCCTCGTTCAGCCTCGACCCCGACACCATTGAGGGCGGTGGCCCGATCATCGGTGTGCGCCTGAACGTCGGCAATGAGCTGGGCATGTTGAGCGTCAGTGCCGATGCCGAAATGATCGGCGACTATATGCGCTACATGCTGCTGCTGCGGGCCAGCTTCCGCTTCTAGGCCCCGGACAAGACAGACAAAGGGACGCCGGATCACTCCGGCGGCCCTTTTCTTTTGTGGTGGGCGGCGAGGGGTTCGAACCCCCGACCCCCTCGGTGTAAACGAGGTGCTCTGACCAGCTGAGCTAGCCGCCCGTCCCTGTGGCTATGCCCGCGTGGGCTCAGCCGTTCAAGGCGCTTTTCAACCCTTCGCCCGGCCTGAACCGGACGGTCCGCGTGGCCGGATGGACCAGTCGTTCGCCCGTGGCCGGGTGGCGCCCTTCGCGCTCCGGCCGGTCCGCCGGGACAAAGGTGCCAAAGCCGGTCAAACGGACCGTGCGCCCCTCTGCCAGCCCTGCGGTGATGCCGTCCAGCACGGCATCGAGCGCGGCACGCGCCTGATCCGGGGTGAGGTCGGCCGCCCGGGCGATGCGTCCGACCAATTCCGGGCGCGACATCGGGGCCTCAGTGGCTGATGACGGCGTCGGGGCCCGGCTCCACGCCCGGCATCCGCGACGGCAGGGGATCGGTCGCCTCGTCCCATTCGACGGGGGTCAGGGTTCCGACCAGGGCCCACTTCAGCGCCTCGTCAGCCGTCGACACCGGCACGATCTCCAGCGCGTCCTTGACGGTGTCGGGCACGTCGGCAAGGTCCTTCTCGTTCTCCTGCGGGATCAGCACCGTCTTGACGCCCGAACGGAGCGCCGCCAGCAGCTTCTCCTTCAGGCCCCCGATGGCCGTGACCCGTCCACGCAGGGTGATCTCGCCCGTCATGGCGATATCCTTGCGCACCGGAATGCCGGTCAGGACCGACACCATGGCGACGGTCATGGCCACACCGGCCGAGGGCCCGTCCTTGGGCGTCGCCCCGTCCGGCACGTGGACGTGGATGTCGGTCTTTTCAAAGACCGGCGGCTTGACGCCAAAGGTCAGCGCCCGGGCGCGGACATAGCTGGCCGCCGCCGAGATCGACTCCTTCATCACGTCCTTGAGGTTGCCGGTCACGGTCATGCGTCCGCGCCCCGGCATCCTGATCGCCTCGATGGTCAGGATGTCGCCGCCGAACTCGGTCCAGGCCAGACCGGTGACGATCCCGACCTGATCCTCCTCGTCCGTCTCGCCATAGCGATATTTGCGAACGCCGGCATACTCGGACAGCTTGTCCGCATCGACGGTGATGGTCAGCAGCTTGCCGCGCGCCATCTCCCGCACGGCCTTGCGGGCAAGGCCCCCAAGCGCCCGTTCCAGCGACCGCACGCCAGCCTCGCGGGTGTAGTAGCGGATCAGATCGCGGATGGTCTCATCCGGCACGACCCATTCGCCGTCCTTGAGCCCGTGGTCCTTGGTCAATTTGGGCAGCAGGTGCCGCTTGGCGATCTCGACCTTCTCGTCCTCGGTGTAGCCGGCGACCCGGATCACCTCCATGCGGTCCAGCAGCGGCTGGGGCATGTTCAGGCTGTTGGCCGTGGTCACGAACATGACGTTCGACAGGTCGTAGTCGACCTCGAGATAGTGGTCGCCAAAGTTGGCGTTCTGGGCCGGATCCAGCACCTCGAGCAGGGCCGAGGACGGATCCCCGCGCCAGTCAGCGCCCAGCTTGTCGATCTCGTCCAGCAGGATGAAGGCGTTGGTGGTCTTGGCCTTCTTCATCGACTGGATGATCTTGCCCGGCATCGAACCGATGTAGGTCCGGCGGTGGCCGCGGATCTCGGCCTCATCGCGCACGCCGCCCAGCGACATGCGGACGTATTCCCGGCCGGTGGCCTTGGCGATCGACTTGGCCAGCGAGGTCTTGCCGACACCCGGAGGGCCGACGAGGCAGAGGATGGGCCCCTTCAGACTGTTCGTGCGCGCCTGGACGGCCAGATATTCGATGATCCGTTCCTTGACCTTCTCCAGACCATAATGGTCCTCCTCGAGAATGGCCTCGGCCTTGTCGAGATTGATGGTCTTGGCCCGCGCCTTGCCCCAGGGAATGCCCAGCAGCCAGTCGAGGTAGTTCCGCACCACCGTCGACTCGGCCGACATAGGGCTCATGTTGCGCAGCTTCTTGACCTCGGTGTCCGCCTTGGCGCGTGCTTCCTTGGACAGGCGCGTCTTGCGGATGCGCTTCTCCAGCTCCATCACCTCGTCGCGCGCGTCGTCGGTCTCGCCCAGCTCGCGCTGGATCGCCTTCATCTGCTCATTCAGATAATATTCGCGCTGGGTCTTCTCCATCTGGCGCTTCACGCGCGAGCGGATCTTCTTCTCGACCTGCAGGACGCTGATCTCGCCCTCCATCAGGGCATAGACCCCCTCCAGCCGCGCCGGGACATCGATGGTTTCCAGCAAGGTCTGCTTGTCGGCGATCTTGACCGACAGGTGCGCAGCCACCGAGTCGGCCAGCTTCGACGCATCCGTGATCTGCGGAATCGACGTCAGGGCCTCGGGCGGCACCTTCTTGTTGAGCTTCACATAGCTTTCGAACTGTTCAACCACCGCGCGCGACAGCGCTTCGGCGCGCGCCGGGTCGGTCGACTCATCGGTGATGTCCTCGGCCTCGGCCTCGAAATACTCGGACTGGTCGGTGAAGCGTACCAGACGCGCCCGGCCCTTGCCCTCGACCAGAACCTTGACCGTGCCGTCCGGCAGCTTCAGCAGCTGCAGCACATTGGCCAGCACGCCGATCGGATAGATGGCATCCGGACCCGGGTCGTCATCCACCGAGTTCTTCTGGGTCGCCAGCAGGATCTGCTTTTCGCCCTTCATGATCTCGTCGAGCGCCCGCACGGATTTCTCGCGCCCGACGAACAGGGGCACGACCATGTGCGGAAACACCACGATGTCGCGGAGCGGCAGGACGGGAAGGGTTTTGGTCTCGGACATTCTACTCTCCTGGCCGACGTCGCTACGTCTGGCCCACAAGGCATTTCCCGACAACGGCAAAATGCCCCCTGCCCCCGACTCTCGGCAGGCATTACGGAAAAAGTATGTGGCGCTTCGCGCGTCCGGTTCAAGGCGGCAATGACATCCGCCCACAGACGGCCTCAGCGGCGAAGCGTCGCCCCCAAGGCCTCGCGACAGGCGTCGGCCTCATCGACGAGCGCCTGCCTCTGTTCGGATGACCACCGCTCCAGCGTCCGATAGGGCATGGCGAGGCGCGGATTGTCCCGAAGCGTTTTCCGGTTTCGCTCGAGAAACCCCCAATAGAGGCGGTTAAAGGGGCAGGCTCCCTCCCCCGTCTTCTGCTTCACGCTGTACCGGCACCCGCCGCAATAGTCGCCCATGCGGTCGATATAGGCCCCGGACGCAGCATAGGGCTTCGACCCCACGATTCCGCCGTCGGCAAAGGTCGCCATGCCCCGGGTGTTCGGCATCTCCACCCATTCGAAGGCATCGGCAAAGACGACCATGTACCAGTCGTCGACCGGATCCGGATGTACGCCCAGCAGCATGGCCAGATTGCCCGTCACCATCAGCCGCTGGATGTGGTGGGCGTAGGCATGCTGGCGGGCCTGGGTCACGACATCGGCCACGCAGGCCATGTCCGTATCTCCCGACCAGTAGAACCAGGGCAGGTTCCGGTCGGCGGCAAGGGCATTGCGCTGGCGATACTCCGGCACCTTCAGCCAGTAGATGCCGCGCACGAATTCGCGCCAGCCCAGCACCTGGCGGATGAAGCCCTCGACGGCATTCAGGGGGACCCGGCCCTTGCGATACTCGGCCTCGGCCCGCCGACAGACGTTCAGCGGATCCAGCAGGCCGACATTGAGGGACGTCGAGATCAGGCTGTGCCACAGGAAGGCCTCGCCCTCGGCCATGGCGTCCTGCCAGTCGCCAAACGACGGCAGGATGTCCGCCAGAAAGTGCGACAGGGCGGCTTCGGCCTCGTCGTGCGTCACCGGCCAGTCGAAGCTGTCCAGATCGCCGAAATGGTCGGAGAACCGGTTCTCGACCAGCGCCATGGCGGCCCGCGTCGTCTCGCCGGGCGGGAAGCGCCTGCGACGCGGCGCGGCGGTGCCGGCCGGCAGCTTCTTGCGGTTCTCGGCGTCATAGTTCCACTGCCCGCCTTCCGGCTGGTCGCCGTCCATCAGCAGGCCCGTCTCGCGGCGCATCTCGCGATAGAAGAACTCCATGCGAAGCTGGCGCTTGCCTCGGGCCCAGGTCTGGAAGCGACCAGATGAGCAGATAACGCGGCTGTCCTCCCGCGCCTCGACGCGGATGGACAGGCGCTCCGCCATGGCGGTGAGGGCCTGCTCCAGCCGCCATTCGCCGCAGAGGGTCCGGATCAGGTGGTCGCTGCCGGTCTCAGCGACGGCCCGTTCGATCTCGCCCGCAATCGAGCCGGTATTGTCCGGATCATCGAGCGCCACATAGCGGACTGTGTGGCCCGCAGCCCCGAGGCGGGCGGCGAAGGCCCGCATGGCCGCGAGGACCAGCACGATCTTCTGCTTGTGGTGCCGGACATAGGTGGTCTCGTCGGCCACCTCGGCCATCAGGACCGTGTCGTCCGGACCGATGTCCGACAGCGCGCTCAGGTCATCGCTGAGCTGATCACCGAGGACCAGACGGAGCGCGCCCATGACCGGGCGTCAGGCCGCGCCGTCGGCCTTCTTCTTCTTGTCGGCATAGATGAGCAGCGGCTGGGCCTTGCCCTCGATGACCTCGGCGTTGACCACACACTCCTCGACGCCTTCGAAGGTCGGCAGCTCGAACATGGTCTCCAGAAGAATGCCTTCCAGGATCGAACGAAGTCCGCGGGCCCCGGTCTTGCGCTTGATGGCCTTGCCGGCGACCGCATTCAGCGCATCGTCGGTGAAGGTCAGCTCGACGTTCTCCATCTCGAACAGGCGCTTGTACTGCTTGACCAGGGCGTTCTTGGGCTGGGTCAGGATCGTGACCAGCGCTTCCTCGTCCAGGTCCTCGAGCGTCGCCAGAACCGGCAGACGGCCGATGAACTCGGGGATCAGGCCGAACCGCATCAGATCGTCGGGCTCGACCTGCTTCAGCACGTCGCCCATGCGGCGCTCGTCGACTTCCTTGACCTTGGCACCGAAGCCGATCGAGGCCCCTTCGCCCCGCGCCGAGATCACCTTTTCGAGGCCAGCAAAGGCGCCGCCCACGATGAACAGGATGTTGGCCGTATCGACCTGCAGGAACTCCTGCTGCGGATGCTTGCGGCCGCCTTGCGGGGGCACGGAGGCAACGGTGCCTTCCATGATCTTCAGCAGGGCCTGCTGCACACCTTCGCCGGAGACGTCACGGGTGATCGAGGGATTGTCCGACTTGCGCGAAATCTTGTCGATTTCGTCGATGTAGACGATGCCGCGCTGGGCCCGCTCGACATTGTAGTCGGAGGCCTGCAGCAGCTTCAGGATGATGTTCTCGACGTCCTCACCGACATAACCGGCTTCGGTCAGGGTCGTGGCGTCGGCCATGGTGAAGGGCACGTCGATGATGCGGGCCAGGGTCTGGGCCAGCAGCGTCTTGCCCGA
>JAHJYN010000248.1 GCA_018826885.1 Alphaproteobacteria bacterium
CGATATTCATGTTCAGGCCGACGGTCGCCACCAGCACATAGACGAACACCGAGCCGACCTTGGCCGCGCCCGGCCCCTGGAGCTTGCGCGCCGGGGTGAACGACAGCAGCACGCCGATGATGGTGGCGATCAGCACCAGCCAGAAGAAGCTGGAATCCAGCGACAGCCGCTGGGCGAGGGGCCAAGTCTCACCAAACCACATCGACAGCGGATCGGCGATGGCGTGCGACAGGCCGACGGCGCCAAACCCGACCGCCAGGATGAAGATCAGATCCTTGAGCAGGGGAATGCGGGCGTGCTCGGCCTCATAGGTTTCGGCCTTGTGGCGCACCCGGTCGACGGCGGTGGTGTCGGCCCGGAACAGCTTGTCGAACATGCGCTGGTTGGCGGCGATGAACAGGACGACCGCCATCCAGATGTTGGCCACGATGACGTCGACGGCGATCCAGATGGAGAAGGTGTCGGGGCCCGCGCCATAGATCTCATAGAGGGCGGTCTGGTTGGCCGAGCCGCCGATCCAGCTGCCGGCGACGGTCGCCATGCCGCGCCAGATGGCCTCGGGCCCCGCCCCCATCAGCTCGGGCGCGACCCAGCTGGTCAGCAGCAGGGCCACCGGCCCGCCGATCATCACGCCGACGGTCCCGGTCAGGAACATGATCAGCGCCTTGGGCCCCAGGCCGAACACGGCGGGCAGGTCGGCCGACACCGTCAGCAGCACCAGCGCCGCCGGCAGCAGATAGCGCGAGGCGATGTAATAGAGCCGCGACTCTTCGGGGTCGACCACGCCGAAGGTGGTCAGCAGCGACGGCAGGAAGTAGCAGAGCAGGAGGGCCGGGATGACGGTGAAGAAGCGCTGGACCCAGACGCTCTGGCGGCTGGAGGCCCAGAAGACTGCGCCGAGGATGACGGCCAGCAGGCCCAGCACCACGGCGTCATTGGTGATCAGCGCGGTGCTGGCAGGCTCTTCGATCGGCATGGTCATCTCCCTCGTCCCCGGGGCATAAGGGCGAGGTCGGAGCGATTTGGCAAGCGGCGAGCGGGAGCGGCGGATGAAGGTACTGGGGGTTCTGGGCGGGATGGGCCCGGCGGCGACGGTCGCCTTTCTGGCGCGGCTGCAGGCCCTGACGCCCGCGACCTGTGACGAGGATCACATCCGCGTCCTGATGGATATGAACCCGCAGGTGCCCAATCGCCACCGCGACGAGCCGGGGGCGAAACGGGTGCTGGGCGAGATGGCGGCGCGGCTGCGCGATGCGGGGGCCGAGGTGCTGGCCATGCCGTGCAACACCGCCCACGCCCACGCCGATGCCATCCGGGCCAGCGGCCTGCCCTTCATCGACATGGTGGCCGAGACGGCGGCCGAGGCCGCGCGCGGCGGGGCCAGACGGATCGGCGTGCTGGCAACGCCGGGCGGCGATGCCCTGTATGCGGCAGCCCTTGAGGCTTTGGCGGTCGAGCCGGTGCGACTGGACACCACCGGGCGGCGGACGTTTCTGGAGGCCGTGTTTCAGGTCAAGGCAGGCGACGTCGGCACCGGTCCGCAAGGCCTGATGCGGGGGCTTGCCGCCGGTCTGGTCGAGGCGGGCGCCGAGGTCGTGATCGGCGGCTGCACCGAAGTGCCCCTGCTGATCGAGGCCGACGATGTCGCCGTGCCGCTGGTCGACTCGGCCGAGGTGCTGGCGGCGGCCTGTGTCCGGATATGTCTGGCAGACGTTGCCACCGCGAGCGACGCGCGGCAGGGGTAGGCGGATGAACCCGACCCCCCTGATCATCGATTGCGACCCCGGCGTGGACGACGCCGTGGCGCTGCTGACCGCGTTCGGCACGCCCGCGCTGGAGCTGCTGGCCATCACCACGGTCGGCGGCAATGTGCCGGTCGACAAGACCGCGCGGAACGCCCGCATCCTGCGCCAGATCGCCGGGCGCGGGGGTGTGCCGGTCTTCATGGGGGCCGAACGTCCCCTGCGGCGCGAGCCCATGGGCGCAGGCGAGTTTCACGGGGCCGAGGGGCTGGGCGACATGGCTCCGTTCGAGCCCGAGGCCGGCTGTGCCCCGGGCAGGGCAGTAGAGGCCATCGTCGAGATCGTCATGGCGCGACCGGAGAAGACCGTCTCGCTGGCGGTGCTGGGTCCGCTGACCAATCTGGCGCTGGCGCTGCGGGACGAGCCCCGACTGGCGGAACGACTGGGGCCCGTGGCGGTCATGGGCGGGGCGCGGGCAGAGGGCGGCAACATCACGGCCTCGGCCGAGTTCAACATCTGGGCCGATCCGGACGCGGCGGCCGAAGTGCTGGCCAGCGGCTGCGACGTCACCCTGTTCGGGCTGGACGTGACCCATCAGGTGCGGGCGACCGAGGCGCGGATTGCCGGGCTGGAGGCGCTCGGCACGGACCCAGCCGGTGCGGCGGCCTCCATGATGCGGTTCTCGCAGCGGATCGAGCGCGAGATCGTCGGCTGGGAGGCCCCGCCGGTTCATGACCTGTGCCCCGTGGCCTGGATGATCCGGCCGGACCTGTTCACCCTGCGGCCCTGCCATATCGCGGTCGAGACGATCAGCGACCTGACCCGGGGCCATACAGCGGTCGAGTTCCGCGCGGGGGTTGCTGGACCGCTGCGCCACCGCTGGGCGGACAGGGTGGATGCGGACGGGGTGTTCGCCCTGCTGACGGAGGTGGTGCGATGAGGATCACGGTGGTCGGCTCGATCAATGTCGACATGGTGGCGACGGCGCCGTCCCTGCCGCGCGCAGGCGAAACCGTGACCGGTGCCGTGCTGGCGCGGCATCCGGGTGGCAAGGGTGCCAATCAGGCGCTGGCCGCGCGTCGGCTGGGGGCCGAGGTCGCCCTGATCGGGGCGGTCGGCGAAGGGCCCCTGTCAGACGAAGCGCTGGTCCTGCTGGAAGAAGCCGGCGTGGACCTGAAGGGCGTGGGCAGTGCCGAGGGTACGCCGACGGGCGTGGCGCTGATCGCGGTCGATCCCTCCGGCGAGAACCAGATCGTCGTGGCCTCGGGCGCCAATGATCAGGTGCGCCCCGAGCATCTGCCGGCCCGGATCGAGGACCCGCTGATCGTTCAGCTGGAACTGCCGGTCGAAACGGTCGAGGCGGCGGTCGGGCGGGCCACGGGCTTCGTCTGCGCCAACCTGGCCCCGGCGCGGCCGGTGTCGGAGGCCCTGCTGCGGCGCTGCGATCTGATCGTGGTCAATGAGACCGAGGCGGCCTTCTACGGCGACGCCCTGCATTCGGGCGGCGGGCAGGTGGTCATCACCCGCGGCGCCGAGGGGGCCAGTCTCTACAAGCGCGGGGCGGTTGTGGCCGAGGTCGGCGCGCCGCTGGTCGAGGCGGTCGATGCGACAGGGGCTGGCGATGCCTTTGTCGGGGCGATCACCGCGGCGTTTCTGGAAGGGCAGCCGGTTGACGCAGCCCTGAGATTTGCCTGTGCGGCCGGAGCCCTCGCGGCCACCGTGGCCGGGGCCCAGCCCTCACTTCCGACGCGCGAACAGGTCGAGGCCCTGCTAAACTCGGTCATGGTCGGGTGAACGGTCGGGCGGCTGGGGGGTTGTCCTTCTGACAGGGGTGGCGTCGCGCCGCTCCGCTCATTCAGGAGGTTCCCCATGACCGATGCCGCCCAGAAGGCCGAAGCCGAAAAGGCCATGAAGCTGAAGGCCGAATCCGCCCCGCCCGCCCATCCCGACCCGGGCCAGACCGCCGACGAAGGCATGCAGCCCACCCATGAGCGGGACATCGCCCCCTCCGGTGCGCTCGACGCGGAAGGCCACCGCCCGGTGCTGGAACGCTCGCGCAAGGTGCGCTGAGCCGCCCTCGTCCAGCCCCCCTCTCATTCAGGAAACTCCATGCAGATTCAGATCAATACGACCAATGACATCGACGGCAGCGCCGCCCTGATCAGCCACGCCGAGGATCAGGTGCGCCAGCGTCTGTCGCGGTATCAATCCCGCCTGACCCGTATCGAGATGCACCTCGGCGACGAGAACGGCGCGCGCGACACGGCAGGGGACAAGCGATGCGTCCTTGAGGCCCGTCCCACCGGACTGGCGCCGGTCACCGTGACCGATCACGGCGATACGCTGGAATCGGCCATGGGCGGTGCCCTCAAGAAGATGGGCTCGCACCTCGACAGCGTGTTCGGCAAGCTGGACGCCCGCTAGGCGGAAGGGGTCAGAGGGTGATCACCAGCCGCGCGACCGAGCCTTCGGCGAGGCGGTCGAAGCCTTCGTTGATCCGATCCAGCGGCAGGCTGCCGCTCATCAGCCGGTCGACCGGCAGGCGGCCCTCGCGGAACAGGGCGACGTAGCGGGGCAGGTCGCGGGAGGGCACGCAGGTGCCGATATAGCTGCCCTTGAGCGAGCGTTCCTCGGCCACCAGTCCGACGATATTGACCGGGAGTGTGGCATCGGGCGGGGGCAGGCCGGCGGTGACCGTGGTGCCCCCGCGCCGGGTCATCTTCCAGGCCGCCTCGAGCGCGCGGGCCGAGCCGGCCATCTCGATCACGACCTCGGCCCCGCCGCCGGTCAGGTCGCGGACGTGGTCGATGGCATCGGCGTCGCCGGCATTGACGGTGTGCACAGGCCCCAGGGTGCGGGCCAGCGCCAGCTTGTCCTCGCTGAGATCGACCGCCACCACAGGCGAGGCCCCGCAGGCCAGAGCCCCCAGCACCGAGGCCAGACCCACGCCGCCCAGCCCGACGACCGCGACCGACTGACCGGGCCGGACACCTGCGGTGTTCACGACAGCTCCGACGCCGGTCAGCACCGCGCAGCCGAACAGGGCCGCCTGGTCGAACGGCAGGGCCGGGTCGATGCGGATCAACGACCGGCGCGAGACCACGGCCCGCTCGGCAAAGGCGGAACAGCCCAGATGGTGGTGCAGGACCTCATCCCCGGCGTGCAGCCTTTGCCCGCCGGTCAGCAGTTCGCCCCGGCCATTGGCGGCGGCGCCCGGCTCGCACAGGGCGGGGCGGCCCTCGGCACAGGGGGCGCAGTGGCCGCACGAGGGCATGAAGACCATGACCACATGATCGCCGACGGCCAGATCCTCGACGCCCTCGCCCAAGGCCTCGACCTCACCGGCCGCCTCATGGCCCAGCGCCATGGGCAGGGGGCGGGGCCGGTCGCCATTGATGACGCTGAGGTCCGAGTGGCAGAGGCCCGCGGCACGGATGCGGACCTGCACCTCGCCGGGGCCGGGCGGGTCCAGCGTCACGGTCTCGATCGAGAGCGGGCGGCTGTCGGCATAGGGGCGGCTGGCCCCCATGCTGCGGAGAATGGCGGCGCGGGTTTCCATGCCCGCATGCGAGACGCCTTGACGCGGCGTCCGTCAAGCCCGGGTCGCTGGCCAGACGCTTCCGGCGTGGAGTGGAGTCTCCCAAAACAGACTCCACTTTCTCCAACTGCAACACCTCCTGTGACGGCTTCCGGTCAGCCGACTCTGACAGGCCCGTCCGTCAGAAGCGGTCGGAACCACCCCGCCCCACGCAAGGCTGGAGCAATCCCGCTTTATCGCCTACGACTTGAAAAAAAGCGGGAGGTTACGGGTGACAGGCACGATCGAACGGACGCGGCGCGAGGACTACAAGCGGTTCCAGGCCATCTCCACGCGGTGGATGGATAACGACGTCTACGGCCATGTGAACAATGTCGTCTATTATTCGTGGTTCGACACGGCGGTGAACCGGCTGCTGGTGGTCAATGGCCTGCTGGACATCCACGAGGGCGACGTCATCGGCCTGGTGGCCGAGACGGGATGCCGCTATTTTTCGCCGACGGCCTTTCCGGACGAAATTCAGGCGGGCGTGCGCGTCGCCCATGTCGGGACCAGTTCGGTGCGATACGAGATCGGCCTGTTCCGCAACAAGGAAGACGAGGCGGCGGCCGTCGGTCACTTTGTCCACGTCTATGTTGATCGCGAGACCAAGCGTCCGGTGCCCGTGGACGACAAGATGCGCGGGTTCCTGGAGAGCCTTCGCGCCTGACCCCTCATGCCCTGACGGGTGACAAGCCGGTCGCGCCGGGCTATGCGGCGCGCCTCACATTTCCCTTGAGACTGCCGAGACGACGACCATGGCCGGCCATTCCAAATTCAAGAACATCATGCACCGCAAGGGCCGCGCCGATGCGCAGCGGTCCAAGCTGTTCTCCAAGCTGTCGCGCGACATCACCGTGGCGGCCAAATCGGGCCTGCCCGATCCGGCCATGAACCCGCGCCTGCGCCTGGCGGTCAACAACGCCAAGGCCGAGAGCCTGCCCAAGGATGTGATCCAGCGGGCCATCAACAAGGCGGCCTCGGGCGACGTCGATACGATGGAAGAGGTCCGCTACGAGGGCCGGGGCCCCGGCGGCGTCGGCATCATCGTCGAGGCCCTGACGGACAACCGCAACCGCGCGGCCTCGAACATCGGCACGGCCTTCAAGAAGAACGGCGGGGCGCTCGGCGAAATGAACTCGGTCGCCTTCATGTGGGACCGGGTGGGCAAGATCACCTATCCGGCCGAGGCGGGCAGCGAGGACGCCATCATGGAAGCCGCGATCGAGGCCGGCGCCCAGGACGTCGAGAGCGATCTGGAAAAGCCCGACATCTATGAGGAGGCGCCCGGCCACACCATCTGGACGGCGTTCGAGGACCTGAACGAGGTGGCCGAGGCCCTGTCGAAAATCCTCGGCGATCCGAAATCCACCGCCATTGTCTGGAAGCCGCAGTCCGAGGTGCCGGTCACCGGTGAAGCGGTCGGCACGCTGATGAAGCTGCTGGACGCGCTGGACGCCGAAGATGACGTCTCGAGCGTCTATTCCAACGAGGACATCTCGGACGAGGACGCGGCCAAGTACGCGGGCTGATGTTGGCCAAGCACCGGTTTTCGGCATAGGCTTGTCGCATGACTGTTCATGTGACCGTTCCCGTGGATGAAACCGTCAAGGCGGACCTCGACGCATGGGCTGAGTCGCGGGGTGTTTCCGTAGACACGGTCTTGTCGCAGGTCGTCGAGGCGTTCGTCGCGGAGCGGCGCGAGATTGAAGCTGCGGTGGCCGAGGCCCGAGCAGACATCGCGGCGGGTCGCGTTCACAGCCACGAAGATGTAGTGGCCCGCCTGAAGGGCCGCCGGAGGGATTGGCGCGCCGCTGAATGAGGTTGATCTGGACGACGCGAGCGGAGTCCGATCTTCGCGATCACGTCGACTTCATCGCCCGCGACAGTGTGAAATCAGCCATCGAGGTCGAGGACCGCATTCTCGAAGCTGTCGCCGGACTGGTTGAGTTTCCGCAGAGGGGTCGTCTCGGCGAGACGAAGGGGACGCGGGAACTGCCTGTCAGTCGAACATCCTTGCGCGTCATTTATTCGCTGGCAGATGGCGTCGTGGAGATCCTGCACGTCCGGCATATGGCGCGCGGCCCTTTAGACGAGTCGGGCGACAGGAATTGACCTGAAACCGGCGCGCGCCCGCGTCCGTTTCCTCTCGGTAGCGGAACGCCATCGGCCCTGAATGGTTGGTCAGGGCGAACCGCAACGCTTTGACCCGAGGACCCCATGGATATCTGCCAGCTGATTCTGGATGATCACGCCGAACAACGTCGACTGTTCGGGCTGATCGAACAGATCGACCCGAAAGACACCGAGGCCCTGTCGGCGGTCTGGACCCGGCTGGCCGCCTTCCTCGACGCCCACGCCGAGGCCGAGGAGCGCCACTTCTATCCCGACCTGCTGAAAAAGGGCGAAGGCGCCAATGACGCCGACGACGGCACGGTCGAGGGCGAGACCGAGGACGCCATCACCGACCACAACAAGCTGCGTGATGCGGTCAAGGCCGTGGAGCGCCACACGGTTGGCAGTCCCGAATGGATTGATGCGGTGGGCGAGGCCAATGTGGTCAACTCGAAGCACATGGGCGAGGAGGAGCGTCAGGGCTTGACCGACTTCCGCCGGAATGTGTCTCTGAAGGACCGCCACGATCTGGGCGTGAAATATGCCGCCTTCCAGGCGCGGCACATCACCGGCGTCAGGCCGGTCAACAAGGACGTCGAGGCCTATATCGACACGCACAGCTAGGGCTCGCCTCGCCCGATGACGACCCTGCTCTCCACCTATGGCCTGCCGCTGGCAAGCGCGCTGGTTGCCGGGGCGCTGATCGGGCTGGAGCGGGAGTGGCGCGGTCGGGCGGCGGGCTTCCGGACCCATATTCTGGTCTGTCTGTCGTCGACCCTGCTGATGCTGGCCTCGACCTCGCAGGGGGCGTGGATGTTCTCGGTCCTGCCGGACCAGCAGGTGATCGCCGACCCGACGCGGATGGCGCACGGCGTCCTGACCGGGATCGGTTTCCTGTGCGCGGGGGTGATTTTTCGGGCGGGGTTCTCGATCCACGGCCTGACCACGGCGGCGTCCCTGTGGACGGTGTCGGCGCTGGGGATTCTGTTCGGGGCGGGCCTGTTCTGGCTGGGCTGGGCCGGTGCGCTTCTGACGCTGGCCGTGCTGGCGGCGCTGAAGCTGATCAGCCGGAGCGTGCCGGAGCGGACGGTGGTGGACATCGAGGTTCAGTAGAAGGCCGGCGCCTCGGGCACGGCCGCGGCGGTCGAGGACGCGCTGACGGCCGGGGATGCGGGGCTGAAGCGAACACGACTGAGATTGACGGAGGAGGGCCATGTCTGCCGCCAGAGCTGGCGGTTGACGGTCCGCTCGCGCGATCTGGCGGCGCTGGCGGAGCGCATCCAGTCGGTGCCGGGCGTGGCCGGTTTCGATCTGGCGCCGAGGGACGACTGAGACACGCGCTGCATCGGTTCATTGCCCGCTAACCCTCTTTCGGGCACATAGAACGGATGGCGAACGCACCGACTCGCATACTGGGGCTGGACCCGGGCCTGAGACGCACCGGATGGAGCGTGGTGGTGGCCGAGGGGTCGCGTCTGCGCTGGATCGCGCATGGCGTGGTCAGCCCGCCCGAACGGGCCCCGTTCAGCGAACGCCTGCTGTTCCTGCTGGAGGCGGTGGGTCAGGTCTGCGCCGACCATGGCTGTGACGAGGCGGCCATCGAGGAGGTGTTCGTCAATATGAATCCGGCCTCAACGCTGAAGCTGGGCCATGCGCGGGCGGCGGTCATGCTGGCCCCGGCGCGGGCGGGGCTGAGCGTCGCCGAATATGCGCCGAACCTGATCAAGAAGGCGGTGGTCGGGGCAGGCAATGCCGACAAGAGCCAGATTGCCTTCATGGTCAAACGCCTGTTGCCGGCGGCAGGGGATGTGACGGCCGATGCCGCCGACGCCCTGGCGGTCGCTATCACCCACGCCCAGCTGCGGCGTGCGAAGATCCTCACCCGCGCAGCGGGGGAGGGGGACCACGTAGTGGTGGAGGGGGCGACCCCCAGCGCCGCCGTCCGCCCCCTCCACCGCCTGCGGCGGTCCCCCTCCCCCGCATCGCTCCGCTCGCTGGGGAGGATCGCATGATCGGCAGACTGCGCGGGGTGCTGGCTGAGGTCGAGCTCGACCATTGCCTGATCGACTGTATGGGCGTGGGCTATGTCGTCGCGTGCGGGGCGCGGACGCTGGGGCGGATGCCGGCGCCGGGCGACGAGGTGACGCTCCACATCGAAAGCAGCTGGTCGGCCGAGAACGGGCCGCGGTTGTACGGATTTCTGAGCCGGGACGACCGGGGGGCCTTTACGACCCTGACCGGGATCCAGGGCGTGGGGCCGAAGGCAGCCCTGTCGGTGCTGGATGTGTTGCCGCCCGGCGATCTGGCGGCCGCCGTGGCGCGCGAGGACAAGGCCGCCGTGGCGCGCGCCAATGGGGTGGGGCCGAAACTGGCGCTGCGGATCGTCACCGAGCTGAAGGGCAAGCCGCTGGGCGCCGGAGGTCTGACGGTCGGCGCGGGCTCCGGACCCGTTGCCGCGACTCCGGCGGTGCCTTCGCTGACCGGCGAGGCCGTGGCCGCCCTGCTAGGGCTGGGCGTCGTCGAGGTGAATGCCCGCCGCGCCGTGGATCAGGCCCTGATCCGACTGGGGGAGGGGGCCGAGCTTTCTGCCGTCATCCGCGCGGCCTTGCAGGAGCTGGGAAGATGAAGCCGTTGAGGTCGATTGTTGTCGTTGTCCTGCTGATCGGCCTGGCGTCGTGCCAGAGCTTTCCGACAGCATTGATCAATGGGTCGGCGCTGCCCATGGACGTTGTCGTGGTATCGCCAAATCCATCTTCCGGACTGCTGCCGCCGGGTTCGGCGCTCAATCTGAGAGCCCCGCTTGAAAATATCGAGCGCGTTGAGGTTCGCCAGAACGGCATCCTCTGCGTCGTTGATCAAGCGAGCCTCGCCGCTATGGCGATCCAGTCGCATGGGCGACCTGTAGTCACGCTGGAGCCATGCAGGTGACCGACGACCGTGTCATTTCGGGCGATCCTGCCCCCGGCGAGACCTATGACCGTGCGTTGCGACCACAGACGTTGGACGAGTTCGTTGGCCAGCCGCAGGCCAAGGGCAATCTGAAGGTGTTCATCGACGCCGCGCGCGGGCGGGGGGAGTCGCTGGACCATGTGCTGCTGTTCGGACCGCCCGGTCTGGGCAAGACGACGCTGGCGCAGATCGTGGCGCGCGAGCTGGGGGTGGGGTTCCGGGCGACCTCGGGGCCGATCCTGGCCAAGGCGGGAGATCTGGCGGCCATTCTGACCAATCTGGAACCGCGCGATGTGCTGTTCATCGACGAGATCCACCGGCTGGCACCGGCGGTCGAGGAGATCCTGTATCCGGCGATGGAAGACCATGTGCTGGACCTGATCATCGGCGAGGGGCCGTCGGCGCGCTCGGTGCGAATCGATCTGGCGCCGTTCACGCTGGTGGGGGCGACGACGCGGGCGGGCCTGCTGGCGACGCCGCTGCGCGACCGGTTCGGCATTCCGCTGAGGCTGGAGTTCTACAGCCCCGAGGAGCTGGTCAAGGTGATCCTGGGCGCGGCCCGCAAGATGGGGGCGGCCGTGGCCGAAGACGGCGCGCGCGAGATCGCCACCCGGTCGCGGGGCACGCCGCGCGTGGCCGGACGGCTGCTGCGCCGGGTGCGCGATTTTGCCGACGCCGAGGGGGCGACGGTCATCGACCGGCTGGTGGCGGCGCGGGCGCTGGCGCGGCTGGAGGTCGATGAGGCGGGTCTGGACAGTCTGGATCGGCGGTTCCTGAAGGCCCTGATCGAGAACTACGGCGGCGGGCCGGTCGGCATGGATACCCTGGCGGCGGCCATCGCCGAGGCGCGCGATGCGGTCGAGGATGTGATCGAGCCCTATCTGCTGCAGCAGGGCTTTATCCAGCGCACCCCGCGCGGACGCATGGCCTGTGCCCGGGCCTATAGCCATCTGGGTCTGGCCGAGCCCTCGAGCCCCCCGCCCTCGGCGCCCGATCTTTTCGGCGGCGACTGATGGCGCTGGAAGACGCTCCCCCGACAGGGCCGCTCAGCCTTTTCCTCGGGTTCTGGCGGGATGAGACGGTGGTGATCCGGTCGCCGATGCGACCGGCGGAGGCCCTGGCCGCCTTGTCGGAGCGGGTCGATCCGATGTTCACTCTGTTCGGCAAGCGCCCGGCCCGGGGGCATGTCGGGACGCGCGGCGGATGGCTCCGCAAGCGCATCCATTACAGGAATTCATCTCAGACCGTTGTTCGCTTCGACCTCACGGGGGACGGGGCCGGGTCCCGGCTGACCTGTCGGGTGGGAGCGACCTGGTTCTCACGCATATTCATGATCCTTTGGGCGAGCGGGGTCGCGACGATCGGCAGCGGCGTCATGATCACTGAACTCAGGGAGGGACGGTTCAGCCGGGCGCTTGTCCCGCTGTTCATGCTGACCTTTGCCGTTCTGCTGATCGTGGTGTCTCGCTGGTTCGCCCGGCATGAAGGCACCTTCATCACCGATCTCATCGTCGAGGCCGTGGACGGGCGGGTCGTTCGCTAGCCCCGCGAGTCCGGGCCGGGTGAAAGCGCGCCGCCTGACCCTTCACCTCCGTGGCGAACGCCTGCATGGTGGCCGCCAGGAGGCGGCATGGCGCGACGCATCAGTGTGAACAGGGTTCTTGCGGTGCTGGGTGGCGCGGTGGTGCTGCTGGGGGCGGTGGTGCTGTGGCGCGTCGTCGATACCGGTGGCTTTGCGCCCCAGCCCGTGGTCGAGCGGGTGCGGGGGCAGCTGGCGGACTATGATGCGTCGCTCGCGCTGTTTGACATGACCGACGGGCGGACGCCCGGGGTGGTGTGCGGCTATGCCGGGACGCCCGGCGACCGGGCCAGCGCGGTGCGGTTTGTGGCCCGGCCCAACCGCCTGCTGACCAGTGCCGACCCTCTGCCGGGAGAGTTCCGCGACCAGATCGAGGCGGAATGCCCCGGCTATTTCACCGTCGTGCCCGGTGCAGGAGGCGCAGGATGAGCGATCATCCGACCGCCGGGCGCTTTGACGGGCGCGAACACATCCTGCCGGTGCGCATCTATTATGAGGACACGGACTTCACCGGTCTGGTCTACCACGGCGCCTATGTGCGGTTTTTCGAGCGGGGGCGGTCCGACTTCCTGAGGGCGGCGGGGATTGGCCATGCCGAGCTGCTGGACGGAGAGCGCCCGCTGGCCTTTGTGGTGTCGAAGATGACGCTGGAGTTTGTGCGGCCCGCGCGGATCGACGACGCGCTTCAGGTGATCACCACCTATGACACGATGCGGGGGCCGCGCCTGCAGATCGCCCAGCGGATCGAGCGGGCCGGAGAGATGCTGTGCCGGGCGGAGGTCGAGGCCGTCTGTATCCGTCCGGATGGCCGCCCCACACGTCCCACGCCGGCCCTGATCGCCGCCGTCCAGCCGTGGCTTTCGCCCTTGCCGGTTGCAGGGGGATGACGCCGGGCGTCCGGCCCGCTAATCCGCCATCAAATGGTCACGCCTTGACGCTGCAAAGGGCGTGACGCTGTTCCCAGGATCGATCCATGACCGTGCCCGCCGAAGCCTCCCTGCTGAATCCTGTGGAATTGTTCATGGCCGCCGACTGGGTGGTCAAGGCGGTGATGATCGGCCTGGCCGTCGCCTCGATCTGGTCGTGGGCCATCATCATCGACAAGCTGTTCCGCTTTGCGGCCCTGAAGCGTCAGGCGGACCAGTTTGAAAAGGCCATTTCGTCCGGGCGATCCCTTGAGGAGATCGCTCATCAGGCGGGGCCCAACCCCGATCCCATCCTGCCGCGCATGCTGGTTGCGGCGGTCAGCGACTGGCGCGAGGCCCGCGCCCGCCAGACGATGAGCGAGGCGCAGAGCCATCTGCTGATCTCGCGCATCGATCGCGCGCTGGACAGTCTGATTGCCCGCGAGAGCCAGCGGATCGAGACGGGCCTCGGCGTGCTGTCGGTGGTGGCGACCTCCAGCCCCTTTATCGGCCTGTTCGGCACGGTCTGGGGCATTATGAACGCCTTTGACGCCATTGCCTCGGCCGGGAACACCAATCTGACGACGGTCGCGCCGGCCATCGCCGAGGCGCTGTTCGCCACGGCCATCGGTCTGGCGGCGGCCATCCCGGCCTATATCGCCTACAACGCTTTCTCGATCGAGGCAGGCAAGTTCGCGGGCCGGCTGGAGAGCTTTGCCGACGACCTGCAGGCCGCCATCGCCCGGCGGCTGGGCACCGGTCCGGCCACGCCGTCGTCCTCCACGCCGCGGGAGCTCTGAACCATGGCCATGGGAGGACCCGGCGGAGGCGGCCATGTGCGGGGCCGCAGACGCGCCCGCAAACGCCCGCTGAGCGAGATCAACGTCACGCCGCTGGTCGATGTGATGCTGGTGCTGCTGATCATCTTCATGATCTCGGCGCCGCTGCTGACGGTGGCGGTGCCCGTCGACCTGCCCGAGACCGAGGCCAGCGCGGTCGAGTCGACGCAGGAGCCGGTGACCGTCTCGATCAATTCGGCAGGCACCATCTTTGTCGGCGAGCGGGAAGTCGCGTTCGACAGCCTGATCGGCGCGGTGCTGGACGATGGCGGGGCCGATGCCCGCGAGCGTCCGCTGTTCCTTCGCGCCGATGCCCAGGTGCCCTATCAGGCCGTGGCCCGGGTGATGGCGCGGCTGTCGACCAATGGCTTCGTCAAGCTGAACCTGATCACCGATACGGCCGGCAATGCGGCTGAGGCCGAAGCGGTCGAGGGCGACCTCTGAGCCATGGCGAACGGTGGCCCCTCCTTTCTGGGATCTCTCCTGCTGCACGCAGGGGTGATCGGCCTGGCCCTGATCGCCTGGCCGAAGGAGGCGGATGCGCCGCGCGAAATGATGGGCTCGGTGCCGGTGTCGATTGTGTCGGATGTCACCGTGCTGGCGGCCGCGCCGGATAATCCCGCCGATGAGCTGGTCACCGAGGACGGGTCCAGTTCGCCGGAACTGCCGGCCGAGGTGCTGCCGGACGCCGAACCGACCCCGACCCCGCCCCTGCAGCGACCGGAGCCCGTGCCGAAGACCACGCCCCGGCCCCAGCCGGAGCAACCCCGCACACCGCCGCGCCAGCAGCCGTCGCCCCCCCAGCGCCCGACGCCCCCGCGTGAGGAGCCGGGCCTGAACCTCGGCGAACTGTCGGAAAGGCCGCAACGGGGTAATACGCGCGGGCGGCCGTCGACGGGCGACAGCGGCGCGGGACAGGCCCCCCGCGCCATGGGCCGGGCCGACCTCCAGTCGGTCGGCGCTCAGGTGACGCCGCACTGGAATCCGCCGTGTCATCTCCCGGGGATCGAGGATGTTTCCCTGAGCGTCCAGGTGCGGATGTCCGGAGACGGTCGCCTGATTGGATCACCGCGTGTCCGTAACCCCCGAAGCGATGCCACGGGCCGGGCCGCGTCCGACAGCATTCTCCGCGCCATTCGCATCCCGCCGCGCTACCGGATGCCGGCGGGCTATGAGGAGCAGGATTTCATCCTCACCTTCCCGTTGGACCAGGCCTGTCGCAACCGCTGACCCGGCGGGCCGTTGCCCCTGTGACGTTCAGGCTTCGTCAGCATGTCATGATCAAAGATGACAATCGCGTGCGCGGCGCGACGGCGGCCTGAAAGTCGCCTCAATCGCGCACATGGTGGCCTTGAGGAATATGGTGGCGCTAACGTCGCGCCGCCCCGGTATTGAGTTCGGAGGAACGGATGGGTTTCAAGCGGCGGCTGACATCGGCGACAGGGATCGGGGCGACGCTCGGCCTTGGACTGGCGCTGGCTATGGGCGCACCCCAGGCCGCGCTGGCGCAGGACCCGGCGCCGCTTCAGGAAGTGATCGTCAGCGAGGGCGTGCTGCGTCCCCTGCCGATCGCCGTCGTTGGATTCTCCGGTCAGTACGGCACCGAGATTTCCAGCGTCATCAGCGGCAATCTGCGCCGCTCGGGCTTCTTCGATCCGCTGAACCCGGCCAGCTTCATCGAGACCGGCCTGTCGCTGGCCAACCAGCCGACCTTCCCGCAATGGACCTCGATCGGGGCCGAAGTGGTGCTGTACGGATCGGTGACGCCGCGCCCGGATGGCCGGAACGACGTCGGCTTCCGGCTCTATGACACCTACCGGGAATGCCAGCTGGTCAGCTACCAGTTCACGGCCACGCCCGAGCAGTGGCGCCGCATCGCCCACAAGATTTCCGACGTCGTCTATCAGCGGATGACGGGCGAGAGCGGCTTCTTTGACACCCGCATCATCTATGTGGCCGAGAGCGGCACCCAGCTGAACCGTCTGAGCCGCCTCGCGATCGTGGACCAGGACGGCTACAACCCGTTCTTCCTGACCCAGGGCGACGAAGTGATCATGTCGCCGCGCTTTTCGACCTCGGACCCCGATGAGGTCACCTATGTGGCGCTGGGCCAGGACTACAGCCGCATCTATCTGAAGAACCTGTCGACCGGCCGCACCGAGTCGCTGGGCGAATTCGACGGCCAGGTGCTGGCGCCGCGCTATTCCAACGATGGGTCGAAGATCGCCTTTTCGATCATCCGCGGCGGCAATACCGACGTCTATACGATGGACCTGCGCTCGCGGGAGCTGCGCCGGCTGACCAGTGACCCGGGCATCGACACCTCGCCGAGCTTCTCGCCCGACAACCGGCGGCTGGTGTTCACCTCGGACCGGTCCGGCTCGGCGCGCCTCTATGTGATGAATGCGGACGGATCGGGCCAGCGGCCGATTTCGCGCGGCGGCGGGTCCTATACGGCGCCGTCGTGGAGCCCGCGCGGCGACCTGATCGCCTTCACCAAACAGCAGGGCGGCCAGTTCCACATCGGCGTGATGGGCACGGACGGCACGGGCGAGCGCATCCTGTCGTCCAGCTATTTCGAGGAGGGCCCGTCCTGGGCCCCGAACGGCCGCTACATCATGTTCGCCCGCCAGACGCGTGGCGGCGATACCCGGCTGTGGACCGTCGATCTGTCCGGCCGGGTCATCGCCCAGGCCGGCTATGACGGTCGCGGCTCCAGCCCCGCCTGGTCCCCCCTTCTGGACGCCCCGCCGGCCAATCTGGGCTATGGCCAGGCACCCGACAGCTGCCCCAGCTGACCGGCCAGATAGCCTCACAGGAGAATCCGCGAACCCGATCGATCAACAGTGCGTTACCGTTGCTATGACGCGGTTATCTGTTCGGCTAGCGCTTTGAAATCGTCACGCTTGCCCGCCACTGTGGCGGACCCCTCAAGGAGAGCCTCATGATCAAGTCCCGTATGCTCCGTCTGGCCCTGGTGGGCGTGGCTGTGTCGGCCATGGCCGCCTGCGCCCGTCAGGCCGAGGCCCCCGGCCCCATCGCCGACACTGGCGGTACCCAGCAGCCCGGCAACAACACCACCTATCCGGATCGTCCCGTTCAGGGCGGCGAGATGGGGGCCGCGCGCCCCGGTTCGGCCGAAGAGTTCGCCAACACCATCGGCGACCGCGTGTATTTCGACCTCGACAGCTACACCATCCGGCCCGAGGCCTATCCGCGCCTGAACCAGCAGGCCGCGTGGCTGCGCCAGTATCCGGCGGTCACGATCCGCATTGAAGGCAATGCCGACGAGCGCGGCACGGCGGAATACAACCTGGCCCTCGGCGCCCGTCGGGCCGAGGCCGTGCGGACCTATCTGGTCCAGCAGGGTGTGCCGGCGTCGCGCATCGACACCATCAGCTTCGGCAAGGAGCGCCCGATCGCGCAGGGGTCGAGCGAAGAGTCCTGGGCCCGCAACCGCAATGCCCACACCGCCATCGTCGCGGGCGCCCGCTGATCCGGGCTGTCTGACGGCAGACATACGGGAGGGGGCGTGTCCGGTGGGCGCGCCCCCTTTCGTTGGGAGTTGATGTCCGGAAAAGCCGGGCTGTGTCAGGGTGGCGTGCCTTGTCGAGGCCGCAAATCCGTGGAACGAGATCCGTCATGTTCAAGTTTTTCTCTCGTCTGATGCGCGTCCGGCCGGCCCCGGGCAAACCGGCCGCAGGCCTTGCGCTGCTGGCCTTCGTCGGCGCGACCCTGCTGGCCAGTCCGACCGTCGCCCAGTCCACCGAGGGCGAGCCGATCATCTGGGATGCACGCCGGCTGAGCACGCTGGAGCGCAATGTCCGACGGATCGAGCGGGCCCTGTTCCAGCGCAACTCGTCGGGACAGCCCTTCATCATGGAGCCCGACCCCGAGGTCGTGGCCCTTCAGGGACAGATGGGCAGCGTGGACACCCGTCTGGCCGATGTCGAGCGGACCCTGCAGCGGATGAATGGTGACATCGAGCGCCTGACCTTCGCCCTGGACGAGACCGAACGCGAGAACACCCTGCTGCGGCAGCAGCTGACCGATGCCGAGGCGCGCATCGAGGAACTGGAGTCGGCTGCCCGTCTGGAAGCCGAACTGAATGCGCCGATCGAGCCCAATTCTCCCAGCGGGACGGCGGGAGGCGACCTGCGGGCGGCCGACCGCCTGATGGCCCAGGACAGGCGTCGGGGTGCGAGGGCCTATGAGGTCCTGCTGGTCACCTGGCCGGACGCGCCCGAGGCGCGTCTGGCAGCTGTGCGTCTGGCCGATCTCTATCTGGCCGATGATGCCGCGGCCGCCGTGCCCCTCTATGCGCAGGCGCTGAGCGGCTGGCCGACCGAACCCTGGGCGGCCAAGGCCACGGTCGATCTGGCCCAGGCGCTGGTGGCGACCGATCGCAACACCCAGGCCTGTGCGGCCCTGACCGACTTCAATCGCCGCTATGCCGAGACAGCCCCGGCGGCCCTGAAGACGCGTGCCACCTCGGTCCGCTCCGAGGCCGGCTGCCGCTGAGCCCGCCCCTGACCGGGCTGACGGCGCGCGTGCAATCGGCGCTGGGCGCGCGTCTTCTCGAGAATGATCCGGCACCGGTCGCGGTGGCGGTATCGGGGGGTAGTGACTCGGTCGCCCTGTTGCATCTGGCGCAGGACTGGGCCGCCGCGCACGGCCGGTCGCTGACGGTTCTGCATGTCGATCACGGACTGAACCCCGACAGTCGCGTCTGGCGGGACCGGGTGCGGGCCATGGCCGGACGCCTTGGCGCGGGATTTCAGAGCGCGCGCTGGGAGGGGCCTTATCCCGAGACCGGCCTGCCCGCCGCCGCCCGCAGCGCCCGTCACGTTCGGCTGGCCGATATGGCCCGAGCGGTCGGGGCGCGCGTCATCCTGACCGGTCACACCGCCGATGATGTCGCCGAGGGGCGGTGGATGCAGGCGGACGGCTCGACGCTCGGGACGCTGCGCGACTGGAGCCCGTCGCCGGTCTGGCCCGAGGGGCGGGGCCTGATGCTGCTGCGACCGCTGCTGGGCGAGCGGCGGGCCGATCTGCGCGACTGGCTGACGGCGCAGGGGGTCGACTGGATCGAGGATCCGGCCAATGCCGACCTTCGCTATGGCCGCAGCAGGGCGCGGCAGGCGCTGGCGGAGGGTGGGCATGCCGCTGTTCCGCAGCAGGACAGACCGCTGCGGGCCTCTTGCCTCATCGCAGACGAATGGGGCGTCATCCACGCCCGCCGCGATACGGACCCGAGGGCGCTGGCCTTTGGACTGGTTGTGGCCGGAGGGGGCGCGCGCCTGCCGCGCGGCGACCGGCTGGCGCGTCTGACCGGGCGGATTGCGGCGGGTGAGAATTTCACGGCGGGCCTTGCCGGGGCGCGACTTGTCGCGGGGACGGACGGGCTGATGCTGGTCCGGGAGGCGGGCGACTATCGCCGCAAGACCGAGCCGGTTATGGACCTCACCCCCGGCGTCGAAGCCGTCTGGGACGGTCGCTTTGCCCTGACGTTGGACGCGCCCGGGTGGCGGGTCGCACCGCTTTCGGGGCGGGCGGCGCGACTGGGGCACGCGGATCGGGCAATCCTGGCCAGTCTGCCGGCAGCGGTTCGGCCCGGCCTGCCTGTGCTCATTCGGGACGATGAAGCGGGACCGGTTCTTGCACAGACGGGGGCCCGGGTAGAGGCCCTGGCCGCGTGTCGGCTGGCGCTCGGCCTGGGGCAGGTTGAGCATGAGGCGGATTTGAAGTGTCGCAGGGAATGGCGCACGGATGGACGAGCCCCTATTTTGTGACGATACACAGTTCCGGGCGACCGGGCCGGGCGGCTCCAGACGGGGCTGCGCCATAGACTGAGGAACACATGAACCTTCGCAGATTCGCCGTCGTCGGCATGATCATCCTGGGGATGCTGGCCATTTATGCCGCCATGAGTCAGGGCGGGGGCGCCCTGTCCGGCAAGGGCGGCGAGGGCGGCAGCAATGCCGCGCCGGAGGAGATCACCTATTCGCAGCTGCTGACCGCGATCGAGGAAGATCGCATCACGGCCGTGGAGGTCCAGGGCGAAACCCTGACGGGGGTGTTCAGCGACGAGACCCGGTTTGAATCGGTCACCCCGATGCCGAACGCCGATCTGATCGCCGCGATTCAGGCGACCGGCGCCGAGGTGCAGGTCAAGTCCATGCGCCAGCCGCTGTGGATGAGCATCCTGCTGGGCCTGCTGCCGATCTTTGTGCTGGTCGGCCTGTTCCTGCTGATCACCCGCCAGATGCAGGGCGGGGCGCGCGGGGCCATGGGCTTTGGCAAGTCCAAGGCCAAGCTGCTGACCGAGCACAAGGGCCGCAAGACCTTTGCCGATGTCGCCGGTGTCGATGAGGCCAAGGACGAACTGCAGGAGGTCGTCGACTTCCTGAAGGATCCGGGCAAGTTCCAGCGTCTGGGCGGCAAGATCCCGAAGGGGGCGCTGCTGGTCGGCCCTCCGGGGACCGGCAAGACCCTGCTGGCGCGTGCCGTGGCGGGTGAGGCGGGCGTGCCCTTCTTCTCCATCTCGGGCTCGGACTTCGTCGAGATGTTCGTCGGCGTCGGCGCCAGCCGCGTGCGCGACATGTTCGAACAGGCCAAGAAGAACGCCCCCTGCATCATCTTCATCGACGAGATCGACGCGGTCGGTCGTCACCGGGGTGCCGGTCTGGGCGGCGGCAACGACGAGCGCGAGCAGACGCTGAACCAGCTGCTGGTCGAGATGGACGGCTTTGAGTCGAACGAAGGCATCATCCTGATCGCGGCGACCAACCGGCCCGACGTGCTGGACCCGGCGCTGCTGCGCCCCGGCCGCTTCGACCGCCAGGTGGTGGTGCCCAACCCCGATGTGTCGGGCCGTGAAAAGATCCTGCGCGTGCACATGAAGGATGTGCCGCTGGCCGCGGACGTCAACGTCAAGACGCTGGCGCGCGGCACGCCCGGCTTCTCGGGCGCGGACCTGGCCAATCTGGTCAATGAGGCGGCCCTGCTGGCGGCCCGCAAGGACCGCAAGATGGTCACCCACCGCGACTTCGAGGACGCCAAGGACAAGGTCATGATGGGCGCCGAGCGCAAATCCATGGCCATGAACGAGGAAGAAAAGCGCCTGACCGCCTATCACGAGGCCGGTCACGCCATCGTCGCCATCAACGTCAAGATGGCCGACCCGGTGCACAAGGCCACCATCGTGCCGCGTGGCCGGGCCCTAGGCATGGTTATGCAGCTGCCGGAAGGCGACCGCTATTCGATGAAGCACCAGCAGATGATCGACCGCATCGCCATCATGGCCGGCGGTCGGGTCGCCGAAGAGCTGATCTTCGGCAAGGAGAACATCACCTCGGGCGCGTCGTCCGACATCGAACAGGCGACCAAGCTGGCCCGCGCCATGGTCACCCGTTGGGGCTTTTCGGACAAGCTGGGCACGGTGGCTTACGGCGAGAACCAGGAAGAGGTGTTCCTCGGCCATTCGGTGGCGCGCAGCCAGAACGTCTCGGAGGAGACGGCTCGTATCATCGATGAAGAGGTCAAGCGGATCGTCTCGGAAGGCTGGAATGCGGCCCGCAAGATCCTCAAGGCCAAGGCCAAGGACCACGAAACCCTGTCGCAGGCGCTTCTGGAGTTCGAAACCCTGTCGGGCGACGAGATCCTGGCCCTGCTGAAGGAAGGCAAGCGTCCGGACCGCGACGGCGAGAATGATCCGACGCCGGGGCCTTCGGTCTCGGTGCCGGTGACGCCGCTCACCGATGTGCCGGTGACCGAGCCGACCCCCAAGCCCGAGCAGCCGACGACGGTCCACTAGGGCCGTGCAGACCCGCCGCATCGTCACCGACGGCCTGACGCAGTCCGTGCTGGAGGCGGGCGAGGGGCCGCTGGTGCTGCTGATCCACGGCTTTCCCGAGCTGGGGATCAGCTGGCGGGCGCAAGTTGAGGCGCTGGCAGCGGCGGGCTGGCACGCGGTCGCGCCCGACATGCGGGGCTATGGCGGGACGGACAAACCTGCGGGCGTGGATCAGCACACCATCCTGCATCTGGTCGGCGATATGGTCGATCTGGTGCGGGCTCTGGGCCATGAGACCTGCGTCGTGGTCGGACATGACTGGGGCGCGCCGGTCGCCTGGCATTGCGCCCTGATGCGGCCGGACATGTTCCGCGCGGTCGCCGGGCTGAGCGTGCCGTTCCAGCCGAGGCGGCCCAGCGGGCCGCCGATCCCGGCCATGAAGGCGATCACCAAACGGGCGGGGCTGGGCGATCTCTACATCGTCCGCTTTCAGGACCCGGATGCCCATGCGCCGCTGGAGGCCGATCCGGCGACGGCGCTTCGCAAGATGTTCTGGGCCTATGACGGGGCGACCGCGGCCGGGGATCGCCACACCGGCTTCCTGCAGCCGGGCGTGGGCATGACCGACAGCATCGCGGACCACGCCGTCCTGCCGCCGTGGATGTCGGCGGAGCATTTCGCGGAATATGTCGCGGCCTTTTCCGCCGGTGGGTTTGAGGGCCCGCTGAACTGGTACCGGGCCATGGACCTGAACTGGTCGCTGACCGCCTGGCTGCAGGAGCGCCGCATCACCGTGCCGTCGCTGTTCATCGTCGGCGAGAATGATCCGGTCGGGCACTATGCCGGGCCTGCCGAGGCCGCGCTCAAGGACTGGCTGACCGACCTGAGGGGCCAGCACGAGATTGCGGGGGCCGGGCACTGGATCCAGCAGGAGCGGCCCGAGGCGGTGAACCGGTTGTTGCTGGACTTCCTCGGCGAGCTCTAGCCTGCCGCCTCGGCGGTGATTTCCAGACTGCGCAGCCGGGCATCCAGATCGTGGATCATGCCGGTGACCATGATCTCATCGACGTTTGTCAGGGCGCGGAAGTCCGACAGGGATTTGCGCACCGTCTCACCATCGCCGATGGCGGCATAGGTCAGGCGGCTGTCGACCGCCGCGCGTTCCTGCGCGGTCAGGACGGTGGCGATGTCATCGACCGGGGGCTTGAGCCGCCCGGGCGTGCCGCGCACCACATTGGCAAAGGCCATCTGCATCGACGTCGCCAGCCGCTGCGCCTCGGCCGTTGTGTCGGCGGCAAAGACATTGATGACGGCCATGGCGTGGGGCCGCTCCAGTGCCCTGGACGGGCGGAAGCCCTCGCGGTAGATCTTCAGCGCGGGCAGCAGCAGCTCCGGCGCGAAATGGCTGGCGAAGGCGAACGGCAGACCGAGATGCGCGGCCAGCTCGGCGCTGAACAGGCTGGAGCCCAGCAGCCACAGTGGCACATTTGAGCCCTGACCGGGCCAGGCCGCGACCCGCTGGCCCTCGACCGCCGGGGCCAGATAGGCCTGCAGCTCCAGGACATCCTGTGGAAAGCGGTCGGCCCCGTCGAAATAGCGGCGCAGCGCCCGTGCGGTCGGACCATCCGTGCCCGGAGCACGCCCAAGGCCGAGATCGATGCGGTCGGGATAGAGGGCGTCCAGCGTGCCGAAGGCCTCGGCCACCATCAGGGGGGCGTGGTTGGGCAGCATGATCCCGCCGGCGCCGACGCGGATGGTCCTTGTCTGGCTGGCGACATGGCCGATGGCCACGGCGGTCGCCGCCGAGGCAATGCCCGGCATATTGTGGTGCTCGGCCAGCCAGAAGCGGGTGTAGCCCAGCCGCTCGGCGGTCTGGGCCAGACGGGCGGATTCGGCGAGGGCGCGGCCGGCGTCCCCGCCTTCGACGACGGGAGAGAGATCAAGAACGGACAGGGATGACATGCCCTTCAGATCGTCATCCCGGCGCGGCATTCAAGGCGCGGCGCCCCACGGGGCATCAGACCGGATGGGTTGGTGCCGGCTTCATGCCTGAGTCGGTCTCGGAAATGGACGGCGTGTCGGGCAGGGGGATGAACTCGTGGTCGTCGTCCTTGGGCAGGCTCATGCGTCCGGCCTGCCAGTCGGCCTTGGCCTGATCCAGACGGGCCTGGCTGGAGGCAACGAAATTCCACCAGATCAGCCGCTGGCCCACCGGTTCGCCGCCCATGACCATAACGGTCGAGGCGCGGATGGCCTTGATGGTCGGCTCTGCGGTCGGCTCGAGCACCACCAGCTGCCCCTCGCCGAAGGTGCGGTCGCCGACTTCGATCTCGCCCCGGACAATATAGAGGGCCCGCTCGCTCATGCCGCCCGCGCCCTTGCCGGGGGGCGGCGCCGTGCGGACGCCCTCGGCCAGCTCCCAGTGCACATAAAAGAGCGGCGACGACACCGGCACGGCGGCCCTGGCGCCATAGGCCTCGCCCGCCACCAGCCGGGCATAGAGGCCGGCATTGTCATAGGTGGGCTGGTCGTCCTCGCCGTGGTGGTAGAAGGCGGGGGCGGTCTCCTCCAGTTCGTCGGGAAGGGCGATCCAGGCCTGCATGCCGTGCATGGGGCCGCCGGTCGAGCGCTTCAGCGGGTCCGTGCGCTCGGAATGGACGATGCCCTTGCCGGCCGTCATCCAGTTGACCTCACCCGGACGGATCGGCTGGCTGTAGCCCAGATTGTCCCGGTGATGGATCTCGCCCTCGAACAGATAGGTCAGGGTCGACAGGCCGATATGGGGGTGGGGCCGCACATTGACGCCCTCGGCACCGGGCGCGAACTCGGCCGGGCCCATATGGTCCAGAAAGATGAAGGGTCCGACCATGCGGCGGGCATGGAAGGGCAGGATGCGCCCGACCTCGAACCCGCCGAGGTCCTTCTTGCGGGCCTCAATCACCATTTCGATCATCAGTCGTGCTCCGGGGTCAGGGGCAATCGGGAAATCAGGGCAGGCGGAACCTCCGTCTGACGCGGGGCGCCGCCCGGATCGAAGCCATTCCACTGCGAACGCGAGACGAAGACAAGCTGTCCGTCGACGACGGTCGCGGTCGTCGGCTCCTCGATCTCCGGCAGGTTGGCGGCAAGAACCTCGACAAGGGCGATCTCGCTGTGGTCGGGCATCAGCGCCAGCCGCAGCACCCGCTGCGGCGCCACGCCGTTCTGGATGGCGAACAGACGGGTGCCGTCGGTCGCCAGCCCGTCGATGCCGATCAGCGAGGCTTCGGGCGGCGCATTAAGACGGACCGGCGTCCCCCCGGATAGCGGCACACGCCACAGGCCCGAGCTGTAATCCGCCACGAACAGATGATCGCCCAACGCCACCATGCCCTGCGGAGAGCCGAACACGTTGATCACGAAAGGGGTCAGGGAGGTGCCTGAGGCGTCCAGTCGATAGATGTCCCCTCCGGTGCCATCGGCGACGAAGACCTCTCCGTTCGGTCCCAGGGCGAGGTCACCGAAGGCGTGCTCCCGCCCGTCAGACGGGGCCTCAAAAAGCCCGACCACGCGACCGGTGGCCAGATCGATCTGCAGCAGGGCCGTCGGGGGTGCTTCACCGGTCCATCCATGCGTCGCAGGGGGCAGGGCGGCGGTCGTGGCCCACAGGGTGCCGCGCGCCTGATCGAGTGCCAGTCCGACAACGCCGGAAACAGCCGGGTTCGGCTCCAGCCACGGGCTGACGGTACCGTCGTCGGCGACAGACACAATGGTTCGCCCGGCGATCTGGGACACCAGCCAGCGATTGTCGGTGGCGTCCCGCACCAGACTTTCGGCCAGCACAGGGCCGTCCAGTTCGAACAGGGGCACCAAGGCGTCCTCGCCGACGGGCTGGCGGTTTTCCTCGATCAGACCGGCGATGATGGCGGCCCCGGCGGCATGGGCCGGTCGGGCCCGCAGATCGGCAAAGGCCGTGTCGGCCTCGGGGTTGAACACCAGGCCGGCGGCGCCATAGCGGCCATAGTGAATCAGGGCCTCGAGCGGATCCTCCATGGCCATGGCCAGACGGGCGCGCAGGATCATCAGGCCGGGATGGTTGGGGATGCGTTCGTCGGCTTCTGCCAGCCGGGCAGACGCCGTGACCAGATCGTCCGCCTGGGCTGCAGCCAGACCTTCGGCGCGCAGGCGACGGAAGGCCGCGACATCGCCCTCGGGCTCCTGGGCCATGGCCACGGACGACCCGAACACCAGCAGGCCTGAAACCAGCCCGGCGATCGCCCCTCGCAACATCCCGCCCCCCATGGCCGTGCCTAGTTCACATGCGGGCTGACAATGCCGAGGGGCAGGGCGGTGACGTTCTTGACGCCGCGGGTGACGATGTGGCTCTCGCAGTCCGAGACGATGCCCAAGGCCAGCAGCTTCTCGCGCAGGAATTTGTCAAAGGCGTGCATGTCGGAGGTCACGATCCGCAGCACATAGTCCTCGCGACCGGTGATGGTGGCGCACTGGACCACCTCCGGCCAGTCGGCGACAGCGGCCTCGAAAATTTCCAGGTTCTGGGTCGAGGGCAGGTTCAGCTTGACGATGGCATAGACCTCGAAGTCCAGCCCGAGCTTTTCCGCATCCAGCAGGGTGACCCGCTTGCGGATATAGCCGGTATCCTCCAGTCTCTTGATGCGCCGCCAGCAGGGCGAGGCCGACAGGCCCACCTTTTCGGCCACGTCGGCAAC
>JAHJYN010000249.1 GCA_018826885.1 Alphaproteobacteria bacterium
CAATGAACACCATGCCTGTCACCATGCTGATGGACCGTATCGGTCACGTCGTGCTGAACGTCGCCCTGCTGGCCGCCATGCCGACCGCCCTGGTCGCTATTCTGGTCCAGTCCTTCTGATCCGGCCCGCCTTGAAGTCCCAGACTTTGACGCTGCAGACAAACACCGCGATTGTAAAATCCGCGCGGGCCTGAACGGCCGGTACCCGCGCGGCGATCGCCCCTGATCGTCCCTCTGTCGATCCGGCCGGCGAGACTCCCGATGCGCCCACCTTCGCTTCGCTTCGCCTCCCGCCTCGGCACCCGGCTGGGACACGGACTGCCCGGCTTTCGGGCCCTCGGCCCCGGCTCCGTATCCAGCCTGCTCAAGACCGCCCTCGACATCACCTATGGGCTGCTCATCTTCCTGACATTGCTGACCTGTCTGGTGTTCGCCGTGGTCGCCATCATTCCGATGGACCAGGTCGGCCTGACGGTCACCTCCGACACCGGCGGCACGCGGATCCCCCTGCCCCGCGCCCATGCCCTGTTCGGGATCGGCGCCTTCGTCGGCTATTTTGGCGGCTTCGCCCTGATCCTGCGCCACCTGCGGCGCATCTTCCGCACCCTGACGCTGGGCGACCCCTTCCATCCCGACAATGTCAGCCGCCTGAAGCAGGTCGGCTATATCCTCGCCATCGTCACCGGCGGCGTCTGGCTGGGCCAGCTGCTGGTCTCGCGCCTTGTTCGCGGCGTGATGGACCCGCCCAGCCTCTTCAATCTGGTGACCCCGGCCTTCTCCGTGCTTGTGGTCTTCGTCCTGGCCGAGGTGTTCCGCGAGGGCGCCCGGCTGAGGCGCGAATCCGAACTGACGATCTGACCTGCATCGACTAGAGTTCTCCCATGGCCATCCGCGTCCAACTTGATCGACTGCTGCAGGAGCGGCGCATGTCTCTGACGGAGCTCAGCGACCGCGTCGGCGTGACCGTGGCCAATCTGTCCATCCTGAAGACCGGCAAGGCGCGCGCCGTCCGGTTTTCGACGCTGGATGCCCTGTGTCGCGAACTGGGCTGTCAGCCCGGCGACCTTCTGTCCCGCGATCCGGGCCCGGCCGGGGCCGGGGCCGACTTGGGGGACGAACCGGTCGATGACCCGCAAATCTGATCGTCCCGCCCCGGATCGCCCAACCGAAGACGGCGAGCGGCTGTGGCAGCGGGTGGCGTCCACCGTTACGCCGCTGGCCCCGCGCCGCATGCCGGTGCCCCCGCCTGTCGCCGTCCAGACCGCGCCCACCAACCGGCCCCGGCCCGCTTCCGGCGCCGCGCCGACACCCCTGCCGTCGCCCGCGCCCCGGCCCCAGTCGGCGCCGTCGGACCTGGATCCCCGTCGCCACCGGCGCGTCTCGCGCGAGCGAGAGCCCATCGAGGCGCGTCTGGACCTGCACGGCCATGGCCGCTTCCAGGCCGAGGATGTGCTCACCGGCTTTCTGTTGCGCGCGCATCAGCGCGGTCTGCGCGTGGTGCTGGTCATCACCGGGCATGGGCGCAGGGCCGGCGGCGGCGAAGGGGTGATCCGCGCCTCCCTGCCCGAATGGCTGCGCAGCCATGCCCTGCGCGGCGTGGTCGCGGCCTATGCCCCGGCGCACCGACGCCACGGCGGCGACGGCGCCTGGTACATCACGCTCAAGCGCGGCTGACGCACGAAAAACGGCCCGGAAGCGGGATGCCTCCGGGCCGCAGGTCGGTTGGGGTTACAGGAAGACCGGAGGGCTTAGGCGGCCTTCTTCTCGATCTTCGGCTGGGCCTTGGGTTCGGCCTTGCCCTCGATGGTCGCCGGCGCGGTCGTGATCTCGATCCGGCGGGGCTTGAGCGCCTCGGGCAGCTCGCGCTTCAGATCGACGGTCAGCAGGCCGTTCACCAGCCGGGCCTCGGTCACCACCACATAGTCGGCCAGCTGGAAGCGGCGCTCGAAGTCGCGCTCGGCCAGGCCCCGATGCAGATAGGTCCGGTCCTCGCCGGCGGTCGCCTTCTTGCCCGTGACGGTCAGGAGGTTTTCCTTGACCTCCATCGTCAGCTCTTCCGGGGCAAAGCCCGCCACGGCCAGTTCGATCCGGTAGGCGTTCTCGCCCGTCGTCTCGATGTTGTAGGGGGGCCACCCCGCTTCGCTGGTGCGCGCGGCGCTTTCCAGCATGCCGGCCAGACGGTCAAAGCCGACGGCGGAACGGTAGAGGGGGGTCAGGTCAAAGGTACGCATATCATCCTCCTGGGATCAGCAAGGTTGAACCGCCCGGCGATTTGCCCGGACGGCGGGGTTATGGGCGATACGACCCGCTC
>JAHJYN010000250.1 GCA_018826885.1 Alphaproteobacteria bacterium
CCATTCTGGCCGCGACCTTCGCCATCGTGTTCGCCAGCCTGCTGCCCTCCGCCGTCGCCGCCTCGGCCGCCACCGACACCCCGGTCCAGCTGTGTTCGGGCCAGATCGTCCGCGTCGCCCTCGATGCCGACGGCCACCCGGTGCCAGTGGATGACGACGCCCGCGCCGGCCTGACCTGCGCCATGGCCCTGCTGTCGGGGCTGCAGGCGGTCGATGTCCCGCCTGCCACCCTGTCGGCCCCTCCGGTCGAGCCGCGTGCGGTCGCGCCGGCGCCGGTTCAAGAGACTGCCCCTCCGGCGGTCCGCCGTTCGCCCAAGCCGCCCGCGACCGCCCCACCTCACGCCTGAAGACGTCTCACCTGCCCGCGCCGGCCCGATCGCGGCTGTGCGCCTCCGTGACTCTTTTCAGGATATCTCCAAGTGAAAACCCAATTGCTTGCCGCTACGTCCGTGGTGGCCCTGGCCTGCGTGGCCACCCCCGCCCTCGCCCAGGACGCGACCGAAACCACGGTCGATTCCATCATCGTCACCGGCACCCGCAACCCGGACGATCCCCCCGTGGTCGCCGAGGCCCGCACCCGCCTGTCGCGCACCCCGGGCGCCGTGTCCGTGGTCGCCGCCGAGACCTTTGAGGACCGCTTCGCCCAGGGCTTCTATGACACCCTGCGCAACGTCCCCGGCGTGCTGGCCCAGAAGCGCTATGGCGAGGAGGCCCGCCTGTCGATCCGGGGCTCGGGCATCGCCCAGGGCTTCCACCAGCGTGGTGTGCTGTTCGCCCAGGACGGTGTGCCCTTTGCCGACGCCGACGGCTTTTCAGACTTTCAGGCCATCGACGTCCTGAGCGCGCGATATATCGAGGTCTACAAGGGTGCCAACACCCTGCGCTTTGGCGGGGCCCAGCTGGGCGGGGCGGTCAATATCGTCTCCACGACCGGCCGCACGGCGACCTATGACAACCAGCTCCGCGTCGAGGGCGGCTCGTTCGACAGCTATCGCGCGCAGTTTGCCATGGCCCGCCAGTGGGGCGACTGGGACCTCTACGCCGCCGTCTCGGGCATGGAGTCCGACGGATACCGCGATCACGCGCAGCAGTCGCAGGGCCGGCTGACCCTGAACCTCGGCCGGTCGTTCGGCGAGGACCGGGAGGTGCGGCTGGTCTTCCAGGCCGGTGACATCCAGCAGGACCTGCCCGGTGCCCTGACCCTGACGCAGGCGCTGAACACCCCCGAGATGGCCAGCGCGAGCGCCCTTGCCGGCGATCAGGCGCGCGACCTGACCGTCAAGCGGCTGACGCTGCAGACCCGCTGGCGTCTCGACGATTCGACCGTGTTCGAGGGCGCGGTCTGGGGGTGGCAGAAGGACCTGTGGCACCCGATCTTTCAGGTGGTCAACACGGACTCGCAAACGACAGGCCTGTTCGGGCGGTTCGACTGGACCGGTCAGATCGGCGGCCTGAAGGCCGACCTGTTCTATGGCCTCAGCTATCGCGACGGCGAGGTAGACGGCCAGCGCTATCTCAACCTCGGCGGCATGGCCGGAGCCCTGACCGCGGACAATCTGCAGCAGGCCACGGGGCTGGATGTGTTCGCCGAGGGCCGGCTGTTTGTCACCGACCGTCTCGCCCTCGTGGCCGGGGGATCGTACGGACGGGCCACCCGCGACTACATCGATCGTCGCAACGCCGCCAATAACGACGGCATCACCTACGACTGGTTCTCGCCGCGCCTTGGCCTGCTGTGGGAGAGCGAGGACGGCGTACAGGTCTATGCCAATGTCACCCGCTCGGTGGAACCCCCGACCTATGGCGCCCTGGTGCAGGCCCCGCTGACGGGCTTCACACCGGTCGACATTCAGGATGCCTGGACCGCCGAGATCGGCACCCGTGGCCGCAGGGGTGCCCTGGCCTGGGACGTCACCCTGTACCGCAGTCAGATCGACGGCGAGATCCTGAACTACATCACCGGCCCGGACATTCCGGCGGCGACCTTCAACGGGGATCGGACCGTCCACCAGGGGCTTGAGGCCGGGCTGGAATGGACCCTGCCGATCACGCCGGGCGGGGGGACCGCCGTGCTGCGCCAGACCTATAATTACAACGACTTCTACTTCGATCAGGACGTGCTGTGGGAGGGGAACCGCCTGCCGGTCGTGCCCGAGCACCAGTACCGGGCCGAGCTGACCTGGCGGCATCCGTCGGGCCTGTTCGTCACCCCCACGGTCGAGTGGCG